>NZ_NMPS01000256.1:0-22960 GCF_002261125.1 Siphonobacter sp. BAB-5385
GAATCTTGCCCCGTAAATCATTACTATTCGCCGAAGTTCCCTGACCATCGGCTAGTTGCCGACCGGGTCGTTCATCGGTAGGATTGTGTCCTTCGATTTCTTCCGCATTCGTATTATCACCGATGGAGAGATACAGCAGACCATCCGAACCAAAGGTTAAATACCCCGCCGAATGGCAACAGTAGGTTCGCTGGGTGGGTACTTCGAGCAAAACTTTTTTACTGGTTTCTATCAGTTTTTCGCCCTGCAGTTCATACCGAACCAGTTGACTTACGTTTCGTTCGCCGCCCAGTCCGTAGTAAAAATAAACCCAGTGATTGGTACTGAATTTCGGGTCGGCGGCTACCCCGAGCAGCCCATCTTCAATCCCACTGAACACGTTGAAATGAGCAATCGTTTTGAGCTGCCGTTCCTCAGCATCGTACAGTCGCACGGCTCCTTTCCGTTCCACCACCAGTACATTCAGATTGGGTAAAAGGGCCATCTGCATGGGTTCGTCGAAACCTTCGGCCAGGGTCATGTGGGTGAAACGACTACTATCCGGCGGCGTGGGTTGATACGCCGCCACGGAATGCGGCTGTTGACGCGGAACCATCGCCAACGCTCCGAGTACTGCTACCACTAAACTAAGCTTAAAATACGTCATTCGTCCTTCTATTGGTGTGATCAAAACGCAATGCGAAACGAATCAAAGGATTCCGTTCGCCAGGCCAGGTGCCGGGTCAGGGGTGAGGCCGCCAGCAGGGGCGAAAACGTACGCACCTGAATGGTTTTTCCATCCGGCAGAAACTCCAGAATCCGGAGCCAGCCATCGCCGCCGTTGCCGTGCCAGCCACCGCCTTCCCGCTGGGCATTAAAAAGCATCTGTGCTACTTTTTTACCGGCAGCATTCGGGTCTTCGCGGTATCCGACATGGCCTTCGTGACCTTCAGAATCGGCGACGTGCCCACAGATTAAAAATTGAAGGTTTCGGGAAGGAGCCAGCAGTTTCTCCCAGAGTTGCTGACCGTACGTCGGGCGACTCAGCGGATACGGTTCGGTATCAATTCGCTCGTTCTTTTTCAGCATCGAACGCAGGAAGCTATGCGTCAGTACCACGCCCCGATGGTTGGCAAAGCGGGGCTGACTGGCGATCTGTTTCGCCCAGGCTACGATTTCGGTACGGGGTAGAAATTCAAGCGAAAAAAGCAAAAGTTTGGGACCTACCGGGGGTGTAAATTCATAACAGGCATTTTCCAGCGTAGGTACCCCACTTTCGTTGGGTGCCATTTCAAGCAGTAAGGCGGCCGTTTGGGCGTTTCGCTCGGCGGGAAAGTAAGAATTGAACTGACTATACCGATTTTCCGAGTTTTTCATGCCGTAATCATGATTGCCCGTGGCCAGGATATAGGGCAAGGTACCGTCCAGCTTTTCGAAGTTACGCGACACGGCTTGCCATTGCTGGGTACTGGTCTGGTTGCCGTGCGTGCCGTCCGGATGAGCGTTCAGGTTCTGGTCCACTAAATCGCCCGTACAAAGTACCAATCGCGTATTCAAGCGAGCGGCATTTTCTTTGATCCAGCTCGTCATGAGATCCAGGATGGGCTGATTCTGCGAAAATTTGACGTAATTCTGAGGATCCGGCAGCAAAATCATACTCCAGGAATTGGGATCACTCAAGACCGGAACCTGAGCCCCGACCGTCCAGGGAAGCAGGAACAGCAGTACGAGTCGTTTCAGCAAAATAATACTAGGTTTAGAGGTTAACACAAGAGTTGTACTAGAGCAGATACTAATGACTTTTCGAACGAAATCCGCGTACGGGCTGATCGGTGTAGTAGAGGTACTCGCCCGCCACCAACTCATACGCCGGGTGCGGATTCAGAATTTTAATGGTAATAATGTGTGATCCTTTCGGAAGATGATACCGCCAGAACAACTCGGTACGACGTTGGCTGGGCTGGGTTGGAAAATTCGCTTCTTCGACTTTCGTTCCATCGATGTACAAAGCGGCCCGAAGCAGATGATTGGGAGCATCGCTCTGTTTTTTCCGAACGTGTCCCCGAATGACCAGTCCAATGGCTTCCGGCGTCGTAAAACGCAGCGAATCGCCAAAGGACTGAAACAAGGGCTTTTTCTCGACGGGGTAATGGCCTTTGAAATTCTCTTCCAACCGAACGGGTACAGGACGGGTCGTCTGAATTTCGACATTCTTCTCTCCTACCTTGCCCTGGTGCAGCCGAATCGTTTCCAGAGCCTGAGCGTAACTCAGCTCGTATACCGCGTTTAGAGAAAGGGAGGTGTACGAAAAAGGCAGATCTTCGGCTTTTTTAAGCGGGTTCAGCCAGTACGCCGGAATGTTTTGATACCCAATCATCGTCCCCAGAATGCCCGCGGCGGTGGAGGGGTTACAGTCCGAATCCTGACCAGTACGCGTGGTAATTTCCAGCGTTTGGGTAAAATCGCCTTTGCCGTACAGCAAACCCAGCACGACGTAGGCCGCATTGACTTTTGCATCAATATTCAGGGGTTGAAAAACCCCATCCGGACAGCCCACTTCTTCCGCCCATTTTCGCTGAATCTCGAACCAGGTTTTCTTCCAGTCGTCGGGATACTGTCGGTGCCAGTTGATGACGTCGTTGATACACTGGTAGAATTTACTCTGTTGGGGAATGGCCTTCAAGGCTTCCCGCACAACGTAATTGACATCGGTACTTACAAAAGCCAGCGAGTACATCGTTGCTACATAAACCCCACCGTACCAGCCATCGCCCGAATTCATGATGTGACCGATTTTATCCGTAATCTCAGCCGCTACGGTGGGCATGCCCGGCGTCATCAGACCCGCAAAATCGGCTTCAATCTGAAAGTCAATGTCATCGGCATGGGGGTTATTCAGGTAATGACCCGACTGGGGAGCCTTGATTCCCTGGAGAATGTTGTACCGCCCCGCCTGATTGGCGTGCCAGAGGTCGTAGCCCGCCCGGGCATACGCCTGGGCAAAGGAATCAACCGGAGCGGTAAGACCACATCGCTGGAAAACCGAGACGAAGGTTAAATCCATGTAAATGTCATCATACAGCCCCGGAAAGGTTTGCATGGCTTTTCGAACGTAATCCTCACTCCAGGGAATGGTTTGTCCATCCGGGATGAAGGTGCCCAGGTGCACAAATTCCGTCGGCCAGCCGAAGGTTACGCCAATGGTTTGTCCGGCCCAGCCTCCTTTGATTTTATCCAGCAGCGTTTCCCGAGTTATGGTCACTTTTCCGGTATTTGTACGGGGGAGGGAGGTTTGTCCCTCCACCCGTACGCATAACATCCATAGCCCAATTAGCCAGTAACAGCCCTTTTTCGTCATGCCTTTCTATTTACTTTGCGTGACTACGATCCAGTACGAACGGACATTCTGCCGTCCCGAAATAATATCGATTTTAAAGGGCTGGCTCATATTCATCAGGCCCATGGCGGGCCGGGCCTCGGCGTCCGATGGAATGGAGCCGCGAAGCTTCAGTTCCTGCAAATTGATCGCCAGTCCGGTAGCCGTTTTTTGCGGCACCGTGACCCGTACCGTATCGCCAGCGGCATTGAACACGCCGTTGTAGCGAGCACTGTTTTCGTCGGCTCCGGGCACATTCACCCACACGGCCGTCAGGGTATTATCGTCGTTGCGGGGTTTCACGTCCGGTGAGTCGCAGGCGGCGAGTAGCGTTAAAGCTGCCAAAGCGAAGATGGATCTCATACAACTTAGGAGTTTACCAGCCCTGGATTTGAGACAGTGCCGGGTTGTTAACAATTTCAGCCGCGGGCAGCGGGATGTAGTACGTGTTAGCCCCGAAGAAGCGGTCTTGCTTGTCGCTGTCTACCACTTCGTAGCGGACACTTCCGTCCGCCTGAAGGATCGGGCGATGCCCATGTACGCGTCGGTTATTCAGTACGATGTGAGCCTTCCGCCAGCGTCTGAGATCCCAGTAGCGGTGGCCTTCAAACGCCAGCTCCACAATACGCTCGTGTTCCACTGCCGCCATCAGGTCGGCTTCGCTGGCCGCGGTTACGCCGGGCAGACCCACCCGCTTGCGTACCTTATCCAGCATCTCTTTGGCTTTGACGTACTGACCCGTTTTGGCCAGTGCTTCCGCGTGAATCAGTAAAATTTCCGCGTAGCGAAGTTCGATTGATTGTTGCTCCCCCGCGTTTCGGATGGGATCTACGTTGGTGGAGTCCACGTATTTTCGGAGATAATAGCCCGTAACCGTTCGTTTCGGATCGGCCACTGAACCGTAATCGATGTACGCATCCGTACCGGTAGCGATGTTGAGCGTACGACCTTTCCAGGTTCCACCGTGGTAGAGGATGGTTCCGTAAAAACGCGGCTCCCGTCCCCGGTACGGACTCGCTGCCATGGCCGGATTAGTCCAGGAGAAGCTGCGGCCATCGGCCATTTCAAAGGCATCGGAAAGTTCGGCGGTGGGTACGCCCTTGGCTCCGTTGGCCGGAACATCCGCCGGTGGGGCGTAATCCCGATCAAACGTGTTAGTCAGCGAAGGCCGGATGTAGTTGAAACCCCAAATGAGTTCCTTGTTATTCTTGGTACTGAACACACTGGTAAACTGCGGCAAAAGCTGGTACACGCCTTTGGCTTCCAAATCCACCACGGCTTGAGCCGCCGCCGCTGCATTGCGGTAGTACTGCGGAGCTTTAGCCGTGGGCACGCCCGTCAGCGGGTCGCTGTTGTACTGTTTTTTGTCGTACTCCGCCACCGAGGCCGCGTAGAGCCAGGTACGGGCCAGCAGAGCATACGCCGCCCCTTTGGTGGCCCGGCCCAGGTCGGCCGTGGCTCGGGTTTCGGGTAGATACTGGGCGGCAAAGGCCAGATCGCGGGCAATGAAGTTCCAGCATTCATCTTCCGACGACCGCGGATTGTTATTATCCGTTACTGGTTTTTCCAGCAAAATCACGCTGCCGTGCAGTTTGACCAGCCAGAAGTACACGTAGGCCCGCAGGAAACGAGCTTCGGCGTGGTACACGTTCCGGATGGTGGAATCGCTGAACGTCTGGTACTGATCGGTGCCGTTCAGAAAATTATTGATGGCGAAAATCCGGTTGTAGGCCGTTCCCCAGTACGAAAAAGTCGGATTCGCTGCCGTAATACTCGCCGGGTTAAAGGCCACCATATTCGCCGTACCGTTGCCACTGGAAATGGACGTGTTTTTAATTAGGTCGGTCAGGGCATCGGTATTGTTGGCGTAGCCCAGGGGCATGGTGCCAAAGGCAAAATCACCGAGCACGGAATACTGGTCCAGCAGGTACAGCTTGGCGTTGTTTTCGTTGGCCCAGACCGTCACGTCGGTATAGCGATCCCGCGGCGTGACGTCGAGTTTACAGGACTGAAGCAGTCCGAGCAGCAGGCTACATACGCTGGCTACTACGATGAGTCTTGATTTCATGAGCTTCCGTCTTAAAAGGTGATGTTGGTTCCGATGGAAAATACGCGTTGCTGCGGGTAGAACCCGGCCTGTACGACGCTGGGCGTTTCCGGATCGGCGTATTTGATTTTGTCGAAGGTCAGCAAGTTGGACCCCGCCGCGTAGAATCGCCACTGCTGAATTTTCAGTCGGCTCAGGAAATCTTTGGGTAGTGAATAGCCAATCTGCAAGGATTTCAGTCGCAGGTAACTACCGTCCCGCACGAAGAAGGAGTTCTGATACCCGTTCTGGTTGGTCAGTCCCGCTTTGTTAGCGGTTAACCGTGGGTACTTGGCGTTGGGATTATCCGGTCGCCAGGAGTCTTCCACCAGAAAGTATGGACTGTTTCCATTACCCGCAAACGTCTGCGTATAGACTGTGTTGCCCTGTACGCCGCTGTTGTACACGCCCGCCAGAATCACGTTGGAGCGAGCCGCTCCCTGCAGCAGGGCGGAGAAATCGAAGGGGCCGTATCCCGCCTGCAAATTCAGACCGTACATAATCTCGGGCGTGTTGCTGCGACCGATGCGGGTCACATCCTGCTCAAACGAGATTTTGCCGTCGCCGTTCAAATCCACGTACTTCACGTAGCCCGGAGCACCCGGACCGTAGGGAAAACTCGGTCCGCGATCCACTTCTTCCTGCGTTTGATACAGTCCATCCACCAGGAATCCAAACTTTGTATTTACGGGATGCCCCACCCGCCGCTGAGCTGCCGGGGCATTCACAGATTCATTAATCCGCAGGACGCGGTTGTGAGCGTAGGTGAAGTTCCCAATGATCTTGTAGGAAAGCTTATTGTGCTTTTTGCTGTAGGCTAGTTGCAGATCCACGCCCCGGTTATCCACCTTACCCGCGTTGACCGTTGAAGCGAAATTCCCGCCTACGGAAGGAGCATACACGCCACTTTGTCCCGTAAGAATATTGGAGGTTACCTTGTAGAAATAATCTACTTCCAGGCTCAGATTGCTATTCCAAAGTCCCACTTCTACCCCGCCATTGTACATGGTAGCTTCTTCCCAGGTAATTCTCGGATTGGCCGGAGCCGTATTGTACAAGGTCGAAACCACCTGATTGCCGATGGCTACCGTAGGCGTCGTACGAAGCTGGAAGGAATTCAGGTACTGGTAAATACCGACGACATCATTCCCTAGTTTACCCGCCGATAGGCGAAGTTTGAAAAAGTTGATCGGGGTATTCAGCGGTTGCCAGAAATTCTCCTTACTCAACACCCAGCCCAGCGATGCTGAAGGGAAAAAGCCCCAGCGGGTACTCTCGGGAAAGTTAACTGAGGCATCGTAGCGAGCGGCTACTTCGAATAGATACTTGTCGTCGTAAGTATAGTTGACCCGACCTACGTAACCACCCCGCTTGTACTGCGTGCTGCTGCCGGTAGCGGCCCGCAGATCCTCGGCGGCCTTACTACCAAAGTTCAGATCCAGCAGATCGGTGATGGGGAAGTTCCGGGCCTGAGCCCCGAAACCGTTGGTACCCCATCCCGAATATTCATAGAGTAACAGACCGTTGAAGGCATTTTTACCGAAGGTTCGGTCATACAGGATGGAAGGTTGAAAAGTCGTCCGATAGCTGTGGGAGTAATCCTGAATGAGGTTATTGACGTTGTAGGCACTCATCCGGGCGGGCGTCCAGAGCCAGCCGTTGGCGTTACGGTTCCGCACGGCCAGCATCGCTGGTTCCACAAAGGTTTTTACTTCCGTAATCGTCTTGTCGTAACTCACCAGCAAACGAGCCTGAAGTCCCTGTACACCGGGGATTTTCACGTTCATCGATAAGTTACCGTTGAAGGTAGTAGCCTCGGCATTCCGGTTGCCAATGTCATTCACGGCCACGATGGGGTTTCCGACGCCCGCATCGGTATTACCCCCGACGGGTAAACCCGCGGGATTGAACATTGGCAGGTTCGGCTGCATCCGCTGGGCCAGGATGAAGGGGTTCTGATAGTTCTGATCCGTGGGTGCCAGAGCCGGATTCATCCGATCTTCCATCCGAACAGTCAGGTCCAGCCGCGTGGAGATAAAATCGTTGACATCGGCATCAATATTCGTCCGGACGTTATAGCGTTTGTAATTAGTGTTCTTGATGACGCCGTTCTGGTTCCAGTATCCTAGCGTCGTGAAGTACCGAACGCGATCCGTACCGCCATTGACGGAGACGTTGTGGTACTGGCTGACGCTTGTATTATTGGTCAGCATACCCACCCAATCCGTATTGCCGAGAAACTCCGACTGATTGGTACCGTTTGCCAAAGACGCAATTTCTTCGTCGGTATACGTCAGAGCAAAGGGCGTTTTCCCCTGCGAAACGAGGTACTGATTATCCAGTTCTTCAGCCCGTTTGTACCACCGCATGTAATCCGGCCCGCTCAGGAATTTGGGGAATCGCGTATTGGTGTTTTGGGAGAAGTTGGTTTCGTAGGTAATCGTCGGTTTACCCGTTTTGCCGCGTTTCGTAGTAATCAGAATGACCCCGTTGGCGGCCCGGGCTCCGTAAACGGCTGCCGCCGAAGCATCTTTCAATACGCTGACGGTTTCAATTTCATTCGGATCCAGGGCAGTGAAGGGTCGCTCGATACCATCTACAATCACCAGCGGAGCATTGCTACCCGTGGTGCTGATACCGCGTACGTTGATGGTGGCGTTGTCGGCTCCGGGCTGACCGTAGGGTTGCGTAACGATGACCCCCGGTAAGCGGCCCGCCAGTACGTTCGAAACGTTCAGCGGGGGAGCCTGCTTCAACTGATCGGCTCCAATCTGAGCGACAGAGCCCGTCAGGGTGGAACGCCGCTGCTGGGAGTAGCCGACGACCACGACCTGATCGAGTTCCTGCGAGGAAGAGGTTAAGGAGATGTTTATTTGGGATCGGTTCTGTACGGTAATTTCCTGCCCCTGATACCCGATCGATGAAAAAACCAGTACGGCATTTTCGGGAACATTGGGCAGGGAATACTCCCCGCTCCGATTGGTCGTCACGCCCTGCGAGGTATTTTTTATGACGACGTTGACGCCCGGCAGCGGTTCACCCGTGGTCGCGTCGCTTACTTTTCCCTGAACGGTCAACGCAGCCATCAGGGGCATGGTCAGGGAGGTCGCCGAAATGCGTTCGGACCGCGAAAGATTCGTCAGATTCTCGAGCGGAACGAACTTGTTCGGCAAGAGGTTGACGGCCGAAGTATTGGATTTCTTCTCTTCCGAAACGATGTAAAACGAGTCGCTTACCTTTTTAAAAGTCAGGCCATACGGTTTCAGCAACTGTTCCAGGGTTTGTTCGAGGGAAGTATATTTCCGAAAATCCTTCACCCGTTTTTTACTGACCAGTTCAGGGTTGTACAAAATCGAAACTTTGTACTGCTTTTCCACTTCCTGCAAGCGATGCTCCAGACTCTGGCCGCTCGCCGATGCTTCCCGAACCTGTTCCTGACCCGCCCGAACGATTTCCTGAGCCTGTACACCCGGTGGGCCGCAGAGGTACATGAAGGCGGGCAGTCCATACAAAAATGTAATACGTTTTTTCATCGAAACATGAATTAGTGTGGTACCAATCAAGACATAGAATTCCTGGGGATGTCCTAGGAGGGATATCCGAACGCGTACGAATGCTAAAGGGATGATTTATCGGGACTGATCCGTGAGGTAGATGCGGCCTTCCTCCTGACGAATGCTGACTTTGCAGGCTTCGGCGATGCCTTCTAATAATACGTTTACATCATTGGTGGGCAGCGAACCCGACATACGACGGTCGAGCAGCGATGCCTTTTCTACGTTGACACGATAGCCGTAGGTGTCTTCGAGTACTTCGGTGAGTTCTTTTAAGGACGTATTTCGCAGAATAAGTTTGTGATCTTTCCAGGCTGAATACAGCGAGGCGTCTACTTGTTTCAGGGTGTAATTTTCAGGGATACGGGCAAACTCTACCAGTTGGCCGGGTTTCAGTATAATGGAATCGGCCTGAGCTTTTTCGTTGATTAGACACTGTACTTTGCCTTCGTTCAGTACCACCCGCGTTTTGGCTTTCCGGCGGCTGACGGTAAACTGCGTCCCGAGTACGTTCACCCGGAAGTTATCGGCCGTTACGACGCTAAAGCGGCGATGGTCTTTGGTATGGACTACTTTAAAATACGCTTCGCCCGTGAGTTGTACCTCCCGATTTCCCGTCCATTGCTGCGGATACGAGAGACTCGAATTTCCGTTCAGCGTTACTTCCGAACCATCGGGCAAGGTAAACGTACGCGTCTGTCCGTAACCCGTTTTCTGTACCAGCATCGGTACCGTAGATTCGGGTGTGCCTGGAGCATTCCGACTTACATAAAACCAAAGCGTAGCCAGAGCGAGTACAGCTACTACACCAGCGGCCATTCGTCGCCAGCTTCGACGCAAGGGCACGACGGGCGTTTCCTCTTCCGGTTCAGCTGGGTCGAGGCGACTTTGCATCTGATTCAGCATTTTCTCCTCCAGAGCCTGCCGGGCCTGCGTATCCAGCTGGTCGGTCAGCGAGGGGCGGTTCTCAAACTGATCGTACCAAACGTCGAGTTCGGTACGCTCGGCTGGCGTGGCCTGCCCCCTTTGTACTTGCTGTAACAGAAAAGTGAGTCGTTCCTGAGTCATGCGGTTGGTTACGTAAGCCAGCGGATTCCCTGCGTAGGCTTTCTATTCGGTAAGTCACACAAGTCGAAAACTTCCGCCAAAAGCGAAACAAAAAATTTTAAATTATTTTTCAGTATCCTGATTATCAGAAGGAATTTTCCTAGTCAAAAGAAGGTAACCTCTCGCTCAGACTAACAGATTAGCGGCCAGCAAAAGCATAAACAGATGCTCTTTCAGGTGAAGACGCAGTAGTTTCAGGGCTTTAGCCATCTGTTTTTCAACCGTATCTATGGGAAGTTCCAGGAGTTGAGCAATCTCCCGGTAGGTGTAGTGCTCCTGTCGACTTAGCTCGTACACCCGCCGGTATTTTTCGGGGAGCTGGGCCACGCCAGCGTCGAGGGCTCGTTGCAGTTCTTCGTAATACAGCTGATCTTCGACGAGGTTGGCCTCGTAGTCGTCGCCCCGCTGTAGCACATAATCCAGATGGGCTTTTTTCGTCAGCAGGGAACGGATGTAGTTATAGATCCGGTAGCGAAGGGCGGTAAAGAGGTACACTTCCAGGGAAGTTGTAATTTCCAGATGCTGGCGTTTGGACCAGAGATCCAGAAATAATTCCTGAACGATCTCCTCACAATCTTCACGAGTCTGTACCCGCCGGTACGCGGAATCATAAAGCCGACGCCAGTATTTTCGGTATAAGACCTCAAAAGCAGAACGATCGTCCTGCTTGAGCAGGGCGATCAGCGATTCATCGGTATGAGGTGATTGAATCTGAATAAGCAGAGGATCAGTTGTTTATCAATAAAGCTGGCAATATAAAATTCCCTTGCCAGAATTACACGGCTTGGGCGTTATTAAATCGTTATGCCTGGCCCCAATTAGCTTTTGAGTGGAAAAAAGGATCAGTTATGAACGATTTTAGACTAATAAATTAGCATTTGTCAGGCTGAGTATAGTCTATACCTAATAAGTCTGCTGTACTCTTAAAACAATTTATTTATCTTAGGACGTTTTTACCGTCAAATTCATCCCCCTTAACTTTAAAACCCTGTCTGAAGTACCCATGGCTTCTTCTATCTCAGATGCAGACCTTCCTGGTTTAGCCGCCTATTTGTTTACCCGTCGGGAAGCTATCCTCAATCATTGGCGTAATCAATGCGAACAGGATACCACCCTGCTCAATGTTTCTGGCCTTGCCCGCGAAGAATTCAACAATATGATTCCGCTCTTGTTGACGATCCTTCACCAACGTCTTCAAAAGGAACCGGAAGGCAATGATCCCGTAGAAATTGCGGCCGCCCACGGCTTACACCGCTGGCAAAAAGGCCTGACGTTGAAGAACTTACTAGCCGAAATCAATTACCTGTACGCGGGTGTGATTCGGGAGCTTCAATTGTACCGGGAATTTTTTCCGGATAGTGATGCCGACATTTTGATTAGGAGCTATCAGGAAGTGGATCGACTGAAAACCGAAACCATGCTGGGTAGTGTGCGGGAATACGATCAGCAACAGCAGATCGCCGCCGCCAGCCGGGCCAATCGCCTGCAGTATACACTGGATCAGTTGCAGGAAATGACCCGCCTTCGGGGGGATTTGTTACGGACCTCCTCGCATGATCTCAAAAGCAGTTTTGGCGTCGTGCGTAATGCCGCCATCTTGCTGGATCAGGCCGAAAAACCCGAAGAAGAACGGACGAAGTTACTGCAAATGCTGAACCGCAATCTGGGAAATATCCACGAGATGCTACAGCAACTCACGGATTTGTCCCGTCTGGAAGCGGGCTACGAAGTACTCGACATTCAGCATTTTGATGCTTCACAACTTCTTTATGGACTCGTGGAAAGTGCCCAGCCCCTGGCAGCTCAGAAAGGACTGATCTTACGGGCCGATGGCCCGCCCGAATTACTGGTGTCGAACGATTCCGTGAAGATTCACCGCATTGTGCAGAATCTGCTGCTCAATGCCATCAAATACACGCAAACCGGAATCGTTTCCGTCTCCTGGTCCAAAGAAGGTGATTTTCGCTGGTACATCAGCGTACAGGATAGCGGACCGGGTTTATCCGATGGGCTCGTCGCTCTGTTTTCCAAACAACTCCTGCCAAAAGCAGAAGAGTCAGCCGTACTTGAGCGGGATTTTTCGGAGGTTGATGAAATCCCCAATCTTACGAGTGAAGAGCTTGATCATGCTACTTCCCAAGGCTTGCCCGTTAGCGAAGGGGTAGGTTTACTGATTGTGAAACGCCTCTGCGAATTACTCGGCGGCATGGTGGAGATTGAATCCATTATTGACGTGGGTACGCTTTTCCGAATTCGTCTCATGCTCGAACATAAAGCCTAATCGTCCAATGATCCGGTACACAACTACGTACCGGATCATTGGACTGGATTTCTCTTCCAAAGATCTGCTTCCCTGGGTTGCTGCCTTTTCTTTCCTGACGTACTTTCTTGAATAACGTATAGTGGTGGAATGTTTTTTTCCTAGAATGACCTGATCCGGGTTCATCCCCGTTCTTCCTTCATTCTGAAACAAGATAGCTCATCAACCAATCCACGCTATGAAAGAAAAAATCTCATTCAAAGGCATCTGGGAAGTTTTAAAAAACGCTTTTTCCGGATTCTCGGACGACAAGGTCACGAAACTGGGGGCCTCCCTTTCGTACTATACGGTGTTCTCGATGGGGCCGCTGATCATTGTGATCATTTCGCTCTGCGGTATTTTTCTGGGCCGTGAAGCCGTGGAAGGGCAGATTTACGAAACCCTCAACGGATTTCTGGGCAAGGAATCAGCTCTGCAATTACAGGATATTGTGAAAAAAGCGGCCGTCAGTGGTAAGAGTAATATGGCCGCCGTAATTGGTTTTGGTACGCTGCTGCTGGGGGCAACGACGGTATTCGCGGAAATTCAGGATTCGATCAATACCATCTGGGGGATCCGGGCGAAACCGAAGAAAGGCTGGCTGAAAATGATTCAGAATCGTTTCCTTTCTTTTTCCGTGATTGTGAGTTTAGCGTTTATTCTGCTGGTTTCCTTAGCCGTTACGTCTTTACTCGACGGGATCAGTGGCCGTCTGCAAGCCCGCTTTTCGGATGTATCCGTTATTGCCTTTTATATTGTTAATCAGCTGATTACCTTCGCCGTTATTTCGATCATCTTTGGGGTGGTATTCAAGGTTTTACCCGATGCCAAAATCAAATGGAAGGACGTACGGGCGGGTGCCATGGTAACGGCAGTGTTGTTTATGATCGGGAAATTTGGTATTTCCTTCTATATCGGTCAGAGCGACGTGGGCGGTACCTACGGAGCCGCTGGATCATTGGTTATTGTGTTGCTTTGGGCCTATTACTCTTCCCTGATTCTGTACTTCGGAGCCGAATTTACGAAGGCTTATGCCATTAAATATGGTTCAGCCATTCACCCGAGTGAGTATGCTGTAACGATCAAAGAGGTGCAGGTGGAAGCGGGAAGCAAATCCATTCAGCAAACGGAAAAAGAGAAAGAGAAGGTTGTTTAGAATCAGTACGTTCCCAGAATTAATAGGTTCCCAGGGTTGTAACCCTGGGCTACGAAAATGGAACCCCGCTGGGGTTCTTTTTTTGTACTTATTAAACCGCTCAAACATTCTCACACTTTAAACCAGTTCAAACCCCAAACATTTTCAAACCCTCCACTCCTTAAGCCCCTGGCGGCTCCTTCAGAGCCAGACTGATGAGTTCAGCCGTATTCTTGACATTTGCTTTTCGGAGAATACTCGCCCGCTGGTTGGCAACGGTGTTCGGACTGGTATCGAATCGACGGGCAATTTCCTGATTACTAAGGCCTTCCGTCAGGCAACCCAGTACCTGAGCTTCCCGGCTGGTGAGTTTATTCCAGATCGAGGCATTCGTAGTGACTTCCATGCGGGCCTTGGGTTTCGCCAGTACCAGTTGCTTAATAATGACGCTTGAGGCCGAAGGCGGATAGTATAGATCGCCCGCTGCTACGGTACGGATGGCCTGAAGAATTTCCTCATCGTCCGTATCTTTCAGTAAGTAACCCGACGCTCCGTACTGCACGGCACTGAGAATGTAATCCGGATGATTGTGCATACTGAAAATCAGCACTTTCACCTGAGGAAACTGCTGAGCCGTCATGCGGCTGACTTCAATGCCCGAAAGTCGCGGCATGGTAATATCCAGCAATAACACGTCGGGGTGAAGCTGGGGCAGCAGTTCCAGAGCCTCGTCGCCGTCGGCGGCTTCGCCCACAATTTGCAGGTCCGTTTCGTCTTCCAGTAAGGTACGGATTCCTTTTCGTACCATCGAGTGATCATCCGCAATCAGAATTCGTATCGCCATTGTTTTTCGTTTAGCCTAGCGGCAAATGTACTTCAATACAGGTTCCTCTTCCGGGTATAGAATGCAGTTGAAATGTAGCCTGCAGGAGTTGAGCCCGCGTTTGCATGTTTTCCAGCCCGCTCCCGTCGCGGCCGGAAGTTTCGGCGATGCCCACGCCATCGTCCTCAATACGCAGGGTTACGGCCTTGGGCTGGTAATGCAAAACTAAGGCAATCTCCCCGGCTTTGGCATGTTTAAGAGCATTGGTGACAGCTTCCTGAGCAATGCGGTACAGGGCAATTTCCTGAGCCGGAGCCAGTCGCCTTTCTTCGCCCTGCTGTTCGAAACGAATCGCACAACTGGCTGATTTACTGAGCTGGTCAGCCAGTAACTGCAAGGAAGCCGCCAATCCGTAATCTCCCAGCAAGGTCGGCATCAGGTTATGGGAAATCTGCCGGGTGGTCTGGATAATGAGCTGAATGGATTCCACCAGTTCATCGGCCCGCTGCCGTTGCCGCTCTTCGGGAAAGGGCACTTTCCGAAATTTAGCCGCCTGCAGGTACAGGCCCGTCAGCATTTGCCCGATCCCATCGTGCAGTTCGCGGGCAAAGCGGCGGCGTTCTTCCTCCTGCCCTTCCAGCAAAGCCGCCGAGCGGATATGGTCTTCCCTTCGTTGCAACGCATGCTGTTCATCACTAAGCCGCAGGACTTCTTCCTGCGTCGTGCGTAATTCTTCGTTCGCCACGGCCAGTTGCTCATTACTTTCCTGCAAAGCCTCTTCCGACTGGGTCAGTTGACGAATGACTTGCTTCGTGTACTGCACCACGGGTCGAAATACAAACAATCCTTCCAGTAACAGCGTCAGTAGGGTCGCTAGTGTCAGTATGGTTTCCAGCCGTTCCAGTTCATTGACCCGGGCCGTACTTTCCGCGTCAAACTGGAAAACCAGGGCATTCATCCGCTGGAGAAAAACGGGTTCCTGTTTCAGTAATTCCGTGAGCGTCTGTCGTTGCTGATCCGGCGTTTGTCCCGGCGTATTTACCCGAACGAAGCTTTGGTACATGGACTGAAAGACGGGTTCCAATTGTTGAGACATCCGGTCAATCGTTGGACTCCGGCGTACCGTGTACTCTTTTTCCATCATCAGTACACCCGCCCTTAACTGTTCATGACTCGTTTTCAGGCTTTGCAACAGCGAATCGTACAATACCGAGTCTGTACTGGGCAGAGGGGCTATACGCAGCAAAGCCAGCTTGGTAAGTCGCTGGCTAAGCATTCGCTGACGGCCGGCTACATTCAGTACCCGGCTGTCAGCGTAGTGCGTATGGATGGTTTGACGAATGAACCATAGTCCTCCGATACTCAGCAGGGCAATGACGTGCAGGGCCAGCAGATAATAACGGGTCAGACGGCGGGCTACCTGCCGGTCGAGTGCATTCATACGTCAATATACACCTGACCGTCGATGATTTGAATGGGAAACGTGGAAATCTGGTAGTGTTCGTCGGTCAGACACTGGCCCGTTTGCAGGGAAAACGTCTTTTTATGAAACGGACACGCCACTTTCGGTTCCTCGCCCTGACTGCCGATCATGCCCCGCGAAAGCACCATCTGCTGCCGGTGGGGACACTGGTTGTCGGTGGCGTACCACTCGTTAGTGCGGGAAAAATTGAAAATGGCAATCTGCCGACCGTCGATGAGTACGCAGGCTCCGCCGTCGGCGGGAACGTCTTCTACACGGCAGGCCCGGTGCCAGGTGGTTACGGGAGAAAGTACTTCCATGAGTGAAACGGGATGAACGTATAACAGTGAATACCTGGGTTTATTTCCATTCTTTGGCCTGAACCTGCGTCCGTAAGGGGGCAAATTCCAGCGTGGGATCTTTCTGTTCCGGAGCGTTTACGAAGTGCGTAAACCGCTTGCGTAATTCGGGATTTTCCACAACTTCTTTCCACTCACACTGGTACATCTGGATCAATTGCTGCATTTCCGCTTCCAGATCGGCCACGATGCCTAATACGTCGTCCACGACAACGGCTTTGAGGTAACTCATACCGCCTTCCAGCTTGTTGAGCCAGGTGGCCGTACGCGTCAGCGGATCGGCGGTTTTGATGTAGAACATCAGGAAACGGTCGATCAGCCGGATACAGGTTTCCTTGTCCACGTCGGCCGCCAGTAACTGGGCGTGCTGGGGCTTGGAGCCACCGTTGCCGCCCACGTAGAGGTTCCAGCCCTTTTCGGTCGCAATGATGCCAAAATCCTTGCTCTGGGCTTCGGCACATTCCCGAATACAACCCGAGACGCCCGATTTGAATTTGTGCGGAGCCCGAACGCCTTTGTACCGTTCTTCAAGTTCGATGGCGAACGATACCGAGTCCTGTACCCCAAACCGGCACCAGGTCGATCCGACGCAGCTTTTTACCGTACGCAAAGCTTTCCCATAGGCGTGACCACTCTCAAAACCAGCGGCGATGAGTTCTTCCCAGATGTAGGGTAAATCGCCGACGTGAGCCCCGAATAGATCAATCCGCTGGCCACCCGTAATTTTGGTGTACAGGTTGTATCGCTTGGCGACCTGACCGATCACAATCAGCTTGTCGGGCGTAATTTCACCACCGGGAATCCGGGGTACGACCGAGTAACTACCGCCCTTCTGAATATTCGCCAGGAAACGGTCATTGGAATCCTGAATCACCGCCCGACCCTGTTCGAGTACGTTTTCATTCCACAAACTGGCCAGTACCGAAGCCACCAGAGGCTTGCAGGTTTCGCAGCCGTGACCCTTTCCGAAGTGATCAAGTACGGAATTGTACGTCTTGAGTTTATTAATCCGGATCAGGTCCAGCAATTCCTGACGGGTATAGTCGAAGTGTTCACAAATGATGTTTCGCACGTATACCCCCTGCTGTTTCTGCACCGCCTGAATGAGGTCTTTGACCATCGGCGTACAGCCCCCGCAACCCGTACAGGCTTTGGTGCTCTTTTTCAGGGCATCGACGGAGGTATGTCCGTTTTCGGAAATTTCGTGACAGAGCTGGGCTTTCGTGATGGCTTCGCAGGAACAGATCAGGGCATCGTCGGGCAGGCTCATCACGCCGGCACCCGCTTCTTCCCCACCCCGCGAGCCCAGAATCAGGTCTTCCGGGTTGGGCGGCAGCACCGTCTGGTTTTTGCAGGTTTGCAACAACATGTTGTACTGCTCGGCTTCGCCAACCAGAATGCCTCCCAACAACGTTTTGCCATCCGAACTCACGTTGATGCGTTTGTAGATGCCTTTGGCTTTGTTTTCGTAGGCAATGGTCTGGCAGTCGGGTTCCTGAGCGAAGGGATTACCGAAGCTGGCCACATCGACGCCAATGAGTTTAAGCTTGGTGGAAAGATCGTAGGGTTTAAATTCCTTGCTTTCGCCTACCAGCTGAGAAGCCACTACGTCGGCCATTTCGTATCCCGGAGCCACCAGTCCGTAAATCATCTGATGCACCAGGGCACATTCCCCAATCGCAAAAATGGACGTATCAGAGGTTTGCAGGCAGTTATTCACCAGAATACCGCCCCGGGGGTGCGTTTCCAGTCCGGCTACTTTCGCCAGCTCGTCGCGGGGACGAATACCGGCGGAAATGATGAGCATATCCACGTCGAGTACCGAACCATCGGCGAACTGCATGCCTTCGATGGTTTCATTTCCCAGCAGGCATTGCGTGGACTTGGACAAATGAATCTGTAAGCCCAGGGATGATAATTTGCGTTGCAGAATGCCCGATCCCGCTTCATCAATCTGACGCGGCATTAACCGGGGAGCAAATTCGACCACGTGGGCTTCCGCCAGACCTAAATCCAGCAGGGCTTTTGCGGCTTCCAGACCCAGCAAACCGCCGCCGAGTACGGCTCCTTTTTTTGCCTTCCGGGCGTAGGACTGGATCAGGTCCAAATCTTCGAGCGTACGATAGACGAATACACCATCTTTTTCCACGCCTTCCAGCGGCGGCACGAAAGCTCCGGAACCCGTTGCCAGCACCAGATAATCGTAGGGAACGACCAGACCGTGGTGCGAGCGAACCTGCTTGCGTTCCCGGTCAATGTCCACCACCGGATCCGATAAATATAGCTCGATTCCGTTTTCCTGGTACCAGTTCAGTGGTGCCATCGAAAGATCGTCGGCGGTTTTCCCGGCAAAGTATTCACTTAAGTGGACGCGGTCGTAGGCAACGCGGGACTCTTCCCCAAATACCGTTACCCGAAACGCGGATCCTTTTTTTGCCTTGGCCAGGAGTTTCTCACAAAACTTGTAGCCGACCATGCCATTGCCAATGACGACTACCCGTACTTCTGTTTGTGGATTCATAGTTGTTTTTAACTATTTAACTAGTACAAGCCCGTTGTATCTTTGAACATTTCCAAGAAACCACCCCCGTGCTCTCTCTTTTGATACGGTCAAAAATAAATCGTCAAAAACACAAATCCTAATATTTTCTTTTACAAATAGTTATTTTTAAAACCTATTTTTAATGTTTTTCATTGTTTTTTAAAATTTCACCTCTATTTTTGAACCAACAATCAGCTATAGTTACAATTCATTATATATAGTACATAACTGATAGTAACTCAAACGAGCAAAGGCATGGAAACACGCATCACCCTGGTAGGAGCTGGTCCCGGAGACGAGGAGTTAATCACCCTGAAAGGACTACGGGCTCTGGAGCAGGCCGACGTTATATTATATGACGATCTGGCTAATCAGGAACTCCTGCGATACGCTCCTACGGGTGCGATGAAGCAATACGTGGGCAAGCGGGTAGGACGGCCTTCCTTTTCGCAGGAAGAAATCAATGCTTTGCTGGTGTCACTGGCGAAACAGTATGGTCACGTGGTACGTCTGAAGGGGGGCGATTCGTACGTGTTTGGCCGGGGTCACGAGGAATACGTGTACGCCCGCGAGCACGGCATCGACTGTCAGATTATTCCGGGGATATCCAGTTGTATCGCCGTACCCGCCTCACAGCACATTCCGGTAACCCGGCGGGGCGTGAGTGAAAGTTTCTGGGTCATTACCGGAACGACGCGTCACGGCGAGCTATCGGAGGACCTCAAGCTGGCCGTACAATCCAGGGCTACCGTAGTAGTACTGATGGGTTTGCAGAAAATTCAGGAATTGTGTCAGTTATATATTAACCACGGTCGCGGAGAGCTACCCATGGCCGTCATTCAGAACGGAACCCGGCCCGATGAACGTTGCGTGCTGGGTCAGGTCTGGGAAATGCCGGAACGGGTAGCTGCCCACGGCGTGGGGGCTCCGGCAGTACTGGTGATCGGTGAGGTAGTAACGCTGCATCCGGCCTACATCCGCGAGTGTCTGGCTGCTGTATCTTGTGAATAATCAGGTTCTTACAAAATCCAATCCATAAAAAAAAGAACCGATCCGGTGCGGGGGCACCTTTGGATCGGTTACTTGGGGCTTGTTCATGGTTCACACAAACGTTTCAAAGGAAATGGAAAAACAGACGTAAAGCAAATCCAGTCTCTCGCTGGCGACGATCTGTCGCCGCCTACCGCTCTTCGTACTGGCCCTGCCGCAGGTCAGAAGTACTTACGCGTTGCATACCATTCTTCCGGTAGTACGAAATCCTTTCCGATGAAAAAAATGTATCTGATGGTACTGGCTCTTGGTGGAGCCAGCTGCATCGGCCCGACTGCTCATGCCCAGCTTTCTCTGACGGGACAGCTTCGCACCCGAACCGAACTTCGGGATGGGTACGGCAATCTGGCCCCCCGAGGAAGTCAAGCGGCCGTTTTCACCTCCCAGCGTACCCGATTGAGTTTTGGCTATCAGGCTAGCCGTCTTCGCATGAATGTAACGCTTCAGGACGTACGCGTCTGGGGCCAGGATGCTTCCAGTATTTCCGTAGCGGATGGCAATCGCCTGTCCGTACACGAAGCCTGGGGCGAAATTCAGCTCATCAACCGGGCGGATACGACGCTTAAATTCCGTCCCATCGACGAATTGTCGCTGAAAGTCGGGCGGCAGGAGCTGGTGTACGACGATGTGCGGTTACTGGGTAATCTGGACTGGCTACAGCAGGGCCGTCGCTTCGATGCCGCCTTACTCAAATTCCGGCATCAGGGCTGGAAACTGGATCTGGGCGGCGGTTTCAATCAAAATTCCGACGCCTTTGACCTGACGGGTACCAGCTATATCCCCGGCAATGTACCGACGACGGCTTTGTCTACGAAAAATACGTTACTGCCTCTGCCTTCCGGTTTTATTCCGATTAGTGGCAAAAACGGGGCTCCGATTCTGACCAATGCCGTGAGTACAAATGGACAAACGCAGCAGTTCAAAGCTTTTCAGATGGCCTATCTGCAACGCAGTATCCGGCAACAGACGTTTTCTGCCTTGTTCTTCAAAGATGACTTTTCCAAATACCGTATAGACAGTATCGGTAGCGAATCAAGTGGCTACGTCTACGGACGAAAATACGACGTACCGGGCGTGCATTCCCGCTTGACCTACGGAGCCATGTTACTCGGAAAACTGAGTAAACGCGTGAATTATCAGGCTTTCGGTTACCTGCAAAGCGGTCGTGACCGGGATGGCTTACGCATCCGGCAGGCGTATCACTACGGTGGTAATGCGTTTGTGCAGCAGGGCCATTTTAGTTTTGGACTCGGTTATGAAGTGCTTTCGGGTAATAAGTCTGGTCTGAAGACCGGGGAGACTTCCCGCTTTGATCCCCTGTACGGCACGCCGCATCGGCATTGGGGCTACATGGACTACTTCTACGTAGGCACGGGCTCACCGAGTGGGGGCTTACAGGACAGCTTTTTCAAGAGCAAATACGCTCACAAACGCCTGACCGCTAGCTTCGACGTACATTATTTTGCTCTGGCCTCGCCCGTACTCAACCGAAGTATAGACGGTACGCTTCCTTCTAGTATTCAGGGCAGCCTGGGCTGGGAATACGATTTCGTAGCCACGTATCTGCTCAACTCCTTCACTTCACTTGAACTGGGTTACAGCTTCATGCAGGGCAACAATCGCCTGGAATACGTCAAACAAAACACGGTCAATCAGAAAGACAAACAGGGTCAGTGGGCGTATTTGATGCTCAACATCCGTCCGGACTTTTTAGCTAAAAATCAATCTTCCCGATGAAATCTACCCAGCAACCACTCGACACCCTGCCGCTGTTCAGTTTCCGTGGCATCCAGATGCGTACCTTTCATTTAACCTGGCTGACTTTCTTTGTCTGCTTCTTCGGCTGGTTTGGGCTGGCTCCGCTCATGCCCGCCATACGAGCCGACCTGGGGCTAACGAAGGCCCAGGTCGGTAACACCATCATTGCGGCCGTTTCAGCCACGATTTTCGCCCGTTTGATCATCGGAAAACTGTGTGATACCTGGGGACCCAGAAAAACCTATACGGCTTTGCTGGTGATCGGTTCCCTACCCGTTATGCTTGTTGGACTAGCCCACGATTACCTCACGTTTCTCCTGTTCCGTCTGGCGATTGGGGTGATTGGAGCTTCGTTTGTCATTACGCAGTTTCATACGTCCATGATGTTTGCTCCAAAAATCAAAGGTACGGCCAATGCCGTGGCCGGTGGTTGGGGCAATCTGGGTGGTGGCGTGACGCAACTCGCCATGCCTTTGATCATGACGCTGATTATGGGGCTGGGTTTCGTCAAATCCGACGCCTGGCGACTCGCCATGATTGTACCGGGTCTGCTGATGCTGGTGATGGCTTTTCTGTACTATCGTTACACCACCGATACGCCAGCGGGCAATTTTGAAGACCTGCAACGGCAGAATGCCGGTACGGCGGCGGGTAGTTTCCGCGAAGCTTGTACGGACATTCGCGTCTGGGCGTTGGCTCTGGCGTATGCCTGCTGTTTCGGTATGGAAATTACGTTTGACGGCGTAGCGGCTCTGTACTTTTTCGATCAGTTCAGTCTGGGCGAAACGGAGGCGGGTTTCTGGGCCATGTTATTCGGATTCATGAATCTCTTTGCCCGGGCGATGGGCGGCGTAGTAGCCGACCGCGTGGGTCAACGGTATGGGATGCGGGGGAAAGGCTTTCTCCTGGCCGTACTACTCTTGCTGGAAGGACTGGGCATTCTGCTTTTCGCTCAATCGGGTACCTGACGATGGCGATTGTTTCCATGCTCACCTTCGCTTTGTTCCTGAAAATGGCCAATGGCAGTACCTATGCTCTGGTACCTTTCATCAACCCTAAAGCCCTGGGCGTTATTTCCGGTGTAGTTGGGGCGGGTGGTAACCTGGGTGGTATGCTGATGGGCTTTTTGTTCAAATCGCAGAGCATCAGTTACGGACAGGCCTTTTTCTACATTGGAGCGGCCGTAGTAATCATCGGTGGATTGCTGTTCCTGATCAATTTTGGCAAAAGTCGCGTAGCGGAGCCAGCGGAAGCGGTGACGTTGCAAACCGTATGATTTAAGAGCATATAAACTGGGTTTCGTCCCGGAAGCACGGCTGGTCGTTAGTCCATATCGCGAACACCGCTGACTTTATCCTGCTCCAGGCCACCGCATTGCGGATAAAGTAGGCGACTTATCGCGATAGGACGGGGATCGGGTTTATGTCGTC
>NZ_NMPS01000257.1:0-9635 GCF_002261125.1 Siphonobacter sp. BAB-5385
ATGGAATGATCGGGGTGGAATGGTTTCGCGTCTGTGACGCTTGACCAAAAATGCCCTGATCATTCTATGATGATTACTAATCAAGACGAGCGGAGTCGTTTAGGGCAATGTAAATAGCGACAACTTCGTCCTCTGGATTATTGGTCGTATATACTTCAAAGTCAGTGGTGTAGTTTCGGTTGAGATTCGTGTTCCAGATTCTTAGCCACTGCTGATAGACAATGCCTTCGCTGAGTTTTCCTGCTGTTTTAAATACGCCGTAGGTGCCGCCTGCTACCGTCTTCCCCACAAACCCTTCCGGAACATGGTCCAGCGAACGAACTTTACAGCCGAGTAAGGCAGTATAGGGCTTGGTATGGTCCTGTTCGTAATCGGTGTAGAGACAATGCAGGGTAGAGTCTAATGGGTCAGGAATCTGATCGATGAGGTTTTGTGATAGAAATTGCTTCCATAAAGTGCCCAGATCCAGGGCTGCCTGCCCGTTTTCATTCGTCGTGCGAACGGCAAGACCCATAAAATAGAAAGGTTCGATGGTAACGATCTCCATAAGCGATAGGATTGTTGAATGACCTCGCAAAGGAGCGGGGTAAGAATGACAGCCCTATGTCAGTAGAGAAATAGAAGTTTGCTGAAAGTTATTTATCCCATTTTGGATCCGCTTCACTCGCCTGCTTGCCCCGATCTCTCCATGACGGTTACCAATCGGGGCAAGCAGGGCATTCAACAACAATTACAAAGCGGGATGAACAGGTGTTAAATGACCACATTCTTCTTCACGTAAGCCATCTCTTTTTTTACTCTAGCAGCATCGAAGCCAATGGCTAATCGTAAGTTAAGGTGTGTGCCGGTAAAGTTTGTAAAGAACGTGGTAGGACTGGCTGATAAACGGGTTTTGCAAAAGAAACCGGATCGCTGGCCGGGGTGAATCGTATGCTTGAGGTAACGAGTGATTTCCAGACCAACTACGGGCACATAACCCGTCAAATTACGACGATCGTTGTCATCGTTTCCTCTGGGAGTGAATTCATTGACTCCAAGTCCTACGTAAGGAACCCAAAGCCAGTCTTGCCGCTGAAGTTTTCGCCCGTACGTAAACTCGAAGGTTGCCAGGCTAGCTTTTGTTCCGGGCTCCCACACGCCCCTGCGTTCGAAATAATCTATAGTTCGGTTAAAGCCTAAATTCATATCCCAGCTAAATCGTGATTTCTTTACATCGAAAGAAAAACCAAAATTAAAACTCGTGGCATCCGTAAAGTATGATTTGGTTTTTCCCTGCATAACGTTCCGACCTACGCCTGCGTACATTCCCAATTGCCATTTACTCAATTGATTTTTTATTTCAACTTCTGGAGTTTCTTCAGTTAAACGCTGTACGTCACGTTCCCATTGATCCAGAACTTCAGGAACGGGCTTTACTTTTAGGTCCGTATCAAAAGCGTTCGTCAATTGTTTCACGCGTAGACTAATTTGCCCGTAATGGCGATTCATTACCGATCTTATCGACTCTGTATTTCCTTGTAAAGTGCCCATTTCTACCGTTTTCACCTGGATCAGCCTCGCACCATATCCATAGATATTGAAGTAAATCTGAGCATATCGTAAATTGATCTCATTGGCCTCTGAGAGGGTAGAAAGGGTAGGGTCAAGTGTGGCAGTAGCTTTGACGATAGGAGTGTATTTGCCAAAAGGTTGTGGAATTAATTCATATTCATAATTAAGCGAAAGGTGAATGGAATTTCCGGCCGGACTAATCTGAAAATCCTGATACGTAAGGCGGGTCGTAGGCGTCCAGGTAATACTTGCTGACTGAGCAAAAGCAAAGTGCTGAAGTAGAGTAAGGAACAAAAAGGATGCTACTAGATAAAGTTTCCGGGACATATTAAGTTAGGGATCAACAGTGGTTAATTACACCGGCACAAAATAAGGCATGACGAAAGCATTCCTTTCATTGGGTGCTCTTTATGTAGAAATAAATAGGGCTGTTCCTCATGTATTTAGGAACAGCCCTATTCAACGAATTAGCAATAACAATTGTCTCCGCTCGACTCACCCCGGTTTGAAACCATCATGGAATGATCGGGGTGGCAGGTTTCGCGTCTCAGACGCTTGACCAAAAATGCCCCGATTTGTAATTGGGGTAAGCAGGGTACTATTCTTCCAGATGATTATGACGAATATGAACCGGAAGCACTTCCAGACTTCGACGATCCAATTGCGATAATACTTCTTCGAAGCCATATTGAGGCGTCCACCCTAAGCCTAATCGTGCTGAGCTTGAGTCGTATACCCGATCGATGGACGAAGGTAGTTCCCAGCCCCGCTTTTGAAAGGCTATCAGTAATTCCGGAGCACGTTTCCGAATCACTTCTTTTAAATTAATAGCTAATAGCGAACAGTCTTCGGGTAGGAATGGGGTTTTCCCAGAGATAATATAGCTTTGATAGAAAGGCCCATCGTTAGTGAGTGCAGCTACGTGTGCGTCGGCGACATCACGAATATCTACCCCTCTAGATAAGCGATGCATAGTCATCACGTCAGCTTGGTCTGGAAAGCTGCGAGACATACGAATCACGCGGATAGCTAAAGATTCATCGGCTGCTTCCTGGAGCAAAGATTCGGCGGCTAATTTTGTTTGGTGATAAATACTACGGGGTTTAGGGATGGTCTCATCCGTAACCCAGGCAGCAACGCCCCTATCAATCGTTTGACCAAATAGAGCAGTTGTACTAGTGAATACAAGTCGGTGCAGGCCAGCGGTCCGGGCAGCTTCAAGCACTAGACGAGTGCCTTCCACATTAACACGATGAAATTCAATATCAGGAACTGTTCCTACGTGAGGGGCGTGAAGAGCAGCCGTATGAATGACAGCGTCAGCCCCCCGCATTGCTCGAACCAGCAACTCAGTTTCAACAAAATCGGCTACAATCTTTGTCGTAGAGAAAGGCGACCGATCAATACCTATCACTTGGTGTTTGGCCGCAAGTGCCTGATAAATGGCTCGTCCAACCCGGCCAGAGCTACCCGTTAAAACAATTTGCATAGGAATGTAGGTAATACTTTAAAAACGATCAGGTACTATTCTGCCCCAATGAAACTCTGGGCGAGCAAGGTTATCAAACTTTTTATATAAAAAAGGACGGATATTTCTCCGTCCTTTCCTAATGTCTGCTATACCTTCCTTACTTCACCACCCGCACCTTCACATGCGAAGCTTGCTTCGGCGAAGCATACACCCGGTGCGTAGCTTTCTGAAAATCGGATTCGCTGGCTTTATAAATGTTGACGAACTTCTGCGGATTACGGTCTACCAGCGGGAACCAGGAGCTTTGCACCTGTACCATGATTTTATGACCTTTCTTGAAGCAGTGAGCCGCGTCCTGCATGTCGAATTTTACTTCTGCTACCTGATTCGGTACGAGGGCTTCGGGTTTGGAGAAGCTTTTACGGAATTTCGAACGCATTACTTCGCCACGTACCATTAACTGAAAACCACCCATTTTCGTACCCGCAATTGGACTGTTATTGGGAGCATCCCCAGGATATACATCAATGAGTTTGACCACAAAATCGGCATCTGTACCCGTCGTCGATACAAACAGGTCGGCCATCACGTTTCCGGAAATGGTCACATCTTCCGTTAGTACCTCCGATTCGTAGACGAGTACGTCAGGACGCGTGGCGGCAAATCGCTGATCTTCGTACATGAAGTCAGCTCCGCGAATGTTCCGGATTTCGCTCGTAAAGGGTACGGGCTTGTCCGGATCACTGAGGTACTCCATAAAGGAATTGGCCTTGGGAGCTTCGAAGGACAACTGGCCGTTGGGGTGGAAGTACAGATTCTTTTCCTCCGACTGCTTCGGCGGCCAGGCGTCGTACTTTTTCCACTGATTCGAACCCGTTTCAAAAATGTACGCTTTCGGGAGCTTCGGGTCTGGTTGGTCTTTCAGGTAGTGATTGAAAAAGGCTAGCTCAATGTTTTCCCGGTAAAAAGGGCCCGTATCTGAATCAAATCGAATATTGCCCAGTACATCGCCCTTGACCCGTGACCAGCCGCCGTGAATCCAGGGACCCATCACGAGAAAATTCTCGGTCTTCGGACTGTTCTTTTCAATCCCGGCAAAGGTTTTCAGAGGTCCGTACAAATCTTCCTGATCGAACCAGCCCCCGACGGTTAGAATCGCAGGCTTTACGTTTTTCAGGTGAGGCACCGGCGTACGAGCCTGCCAGAATGCGTTGTAAGTCTCGTTTTCCATCATCTCGTTCCAGATGGCATTCGTACCCTTGAAGATCTTCTCGTTAACGTTTTTGATCGGACCTAGCTTTTTATAGAACTCGTACGAATCCGGCGTTCCAAAAGCACTAAACTGTGGGGCCGTTTGCGTGGTAGGCTGGGGGCGGGGTGCTCCGTACGACGATAAAAACGAAAAGGTACCCATCAGAAAGAAGGCTCCGTTGTGGTGACGGTCGTCACCCATAAACCAGTCCGTTACCGGAGCCTGGGGCGAGGCCGCTTTCAGAGCGGGGTGAGCGTCGATGGCAGTCATGGTCGTGTAAAAACCGGGAGCCGAAATACCCCAGGTCCCTACCTTGCCGTTATGGGTTGGCAGATTTTTCAAAAGCCAGTCGATGGTATCGTAGGTATCCGAGCTTTCATCTACGTCCGTGGGTTTGGTTTTGTTGGAATTGAAGGGTTTTACCGCCACAAAGTCTCCTTCAGACATGTATTTTCCCCGAACATCCTGGTATACAATGATATAACCTTCCCGGGCGAAAAGCATGGAAGGACCAATACTCGTTTTGTACTTATCCTCGCCGTAGGGAGCCACGCTGTAGGGCGTACGATCAAGCATAATCGGGTACTTCTTCGATTCGTCTTTGGGAATGTAAATGGACGTGAAGAGTTTCACGCCATCCCGCATCGGAATCATCCGCTCCAGTTTGGTATAATGCTGACGAACGTACAGCGAATCGGCCCGGTTGATCAGGGATGCCTGGGCGGAAAGCGGGTCGGTTACGACCGTCGTCAAAGCCATCCCCATTAATAGAGCCAGTGAGATTTTTCGGAATTGGTGCTTCATTAGATAAAGATTTCGTGTGTATTGGGAAGAAAAGGAAGCGTATAGGGGTTGGGTAGATAAAGTTTAATGTTTGAAAAGTTTAAGGTTTGATAAACGTAACAAGTGGGTTTCTATTCCTCATTCACCAAAGAACCCCATCGGGGTTCAATCTGATTAGCCCGGGATGCAATCCCGGGAATGTTTATGCATCACTCCAAACCTTGGTACGATCCAGAGAAAATAATTACAATTCAAACATTACTATCTCGTCAATGCATCCCGGTTTCGAATCCAGACCGCCTGTTGTAACCGATTATTCGCCTGACCACTGATGACCCCATTACCCAGCCCAATGGCAATACCGGCACCCCACCACGCCCAGTAAGCATTACTGCCCCGGTTGTTGACACTGGTAAGGCCCACGATCGTGGTACCGAGCGAGGCTACCGTCAGAATCGAAGAAATGGTACGCAGCTTGCGATACGCTTTGTATTCAGACAGGCCCGCGGTTGAGAACTCAAACTCCCGCTCCAGATTCTTCTGTCGAATGCCCGATGCATACGCCCGTCCGCCCTTGGCAAAGCGGGTACCGTTGCCGAATACAAAAATGGTTTCGCGGTCGTAAGCTCGCCGCAGACTGTCTTTTTGAAAATCCGCCGGGGTTTGAGCCGAAGCTGTACCGAATCCCGCCAGCAAAAGACCTACTAGTACTATTCGTTTCATGAAGTCGTCTAAAAATCCATTTGCAATATCGGAGGCGAGCGTTGATTTTCTAATGAGAATACGATTTCTCCAAAACATTCCGGGGCTTTTGGCAGGAGTGTTGCGACTTTTCGGTAGATTGAGTGTATTTTTGGAGATTCGAACGGAAAGACGAAGTGGGAACGAAAGGTACCCGTGCATTTTCCGGATCGATAAAGTAGCTTAAAGCCAGCAAGCCAACAGCCCGAAGCTGTTCAACTGACCATAACACGTGAATAACATTCGCAATTTCTGCATCATTGCCCACATTGATCACGGCAAGAGTACTCTGGCAGACCGTCTGATCGAACAAACCCAAACCGTATCCCAGCGACAAATGCAAAATCAGCTGCTGGATGATATGGATCTCGAACGCGAGCGGGGGATTACGATCAAGTCGCACGCCATTCAGATGGATTACAAATTTGAAGGGCAGCAGTATGTACTCAACCTGATTGATACGCCGGGCCACGTCGATTTTAGTTACGAAGTAAGCCGCTCCATTGCTGCCTGCGAAGGAGCGTTATTAGTCGTGGATGCCTCTCAGGGAATCGAAGCCCAGACCATCAGTAACCTGTATCTGGCCTTAGGACATGACCTGGAGATCATCCCGGTACTGAATAAAATTGATTTACCGGGTGCCATGCCCGAAGAAGTATCCGACCAGATTGTGGATTTGATCGGCTGTGAGCGTTCGGATATTATCCACGCTTCGGCCAAAGAAGGCATCGGTATTGCTGAAATTCTGGCTGCCGTAGTTCATCGGATTCCCGCTCCCAAGGGCGAACCCGATGGAGCTTTCCAGGGGCTGATTTTTGACTCCGTATTCAACTCCTACCGCGGTATCGAAGTAATTTTCCGTGTCTACAACGGAGAAATCCGGAAAGGTGATAAAATTAAATTCATGGCTACGGGTCGTGAATATCACGCCGATGAAATTGGCGTACTGCGTCTGGAAAAAGAACCCCGCGACGTCATCAAAACGGGTGATGTAGGGTATCTGATTTCCGGTATCAAAACCGCTAAAGAAGTAAAAGTAGGAGATACCATCACGCGGATGGACCGGCTGGCTGCTGAGGCCATCAAAGGGTTTGAGGACGTAAAACCGATGGTATTCGCCGGGATTTATCCGGTAGATACGAGTGAGTTCGAAGAGCTTCGTGAAGCGATGGAAAAGCTGCAACTCAACGACGCGGCTTTGATCTGGGAACCCGAAACATCGGCGGCTCTGGGTTTTGGCTTCCGTTGCGGCTTCCTGGGAATGCTGCACATGGAAATTGTACAGGAGCGTCTGGAACGCGAGTTCGACATGACAGTGATTACCACCGTTCCGTCCGTGCAATTTAACGTGACGACGACGAAGGAGGAAGTACTGAAGGTTTCAGCTCCATCGGAAATGCCTGAACCCAACCACATTGAGTCCATTGAAGAGCCTTTCATTGCCGCTCAGATCATTACAAAGAGCGAGTACGTGGGGACCATCATGAAGTTATGTATGGACAAACGCGGCATCCTGAAAAATCAGGTGTACCTGACGTCTGACCGGATCGAGCTTCAGTTCGAAATGCCGCTTTCTGAAGTCGTATTCGATTTCTTTGATCGTCTGAAAACGATCTCCCGCGGTTACGCTTCGCTGGATTACCAATACCTGGGCTTCAAGGAAGGGGACATGGTGAAATTGGACATCATGTTAAATAGCGAGAAAGTGGATGCCTTATCGGCCATCGTACACCGCGATAAAGCCTACGAATGGGGCAAGCGTCTGTGTGAAAAACTTCGCGAGTTACTGCCGCGTCAGCAATTTGAAATTGCTATTCAGGCGGCAATCGGTCAGAAAATCATTGCCCGGGAAACTGTCAAAGCTCTGCGTAAAGACGTATTGGCCAAGTGTTACGGGGGCGACATTAGCCGGAAGCGTAAACTGCTCGAAAAACAGAAGAAAGGTAAAAAACGGATGCGTCAGGTCGGGAACGTAGAGATTCCTCAGGAAGCGTTCATGGCCGTACTGAAACTGGAGAGCTAACGCAAAAACGCTGAACGTTTGAAGCTTAGATAAGAAACCTATACGTAAGGAACATCTGCCTAATCAGAGAATTAAGTAAAAAATCAAACGTTTTAAACGATTATTTAATAAAACAGGCTAATTGCCGGAAAAATACGAGCCCTAAAAAGACTCGTATTTTTTATATACTTTTTAGGCATACTTCGTTTTAATTCTAGTATGTTTGAGGAACTGCCTTCTCCACCAGTAACAGTTCTATAACCAAAACATACGGTTCTTTATTCATCTACTCCTGAAATTACTCTGAATGTCAAAACTTCGCTTTGTCGACAAACGCCAGTCAACTTTCTTCGCTGATGCCCGTCAGCGAGTCGACGCTTACTTTGAAGAAAACAAAATTTCCAAGCACGCAAACCAGGCCATGTGGAATAAGACCGTCTTTTTTCTGGTCGTATTCTGGGTCCTTTACGGCCTGATTATTTCCAATCAGTTTAACGTTTGGGTAATGCTGGTTTTGTCAATCGCCTTGGGTATGACCTGTGCTTTTATTGGTTTTAACATCTGCCACGATGCAGTTCACGGCTCATTTACGGACAGTTCAAAACTCAATCGTACGCTGGGTCTGACGTTCAACCTCATTGGTGGTAATCCCTACGTTTGGAGTATCACCCACAATATTGTTCATCACACGTACACGAACATTCCCGGACACGATGAAGATCTGGAGATTGCACCCGGCCTCGTACGTATTGACGAAGATGAGCCGGTTAATGCCGTTCATAAATATCAGCACATCTACGCCTTCCTGCTGTACGGACTGGCTTCGCTAAGCTGGGTACTACGGAAGGACTACGTTAAGTTCTTCAAACAGAACATCGGCAAAACGCCTAACCGAGCTCATCCCAAGAAGGAGTACTTTAATTTATTTTTCTTTAAGGCGTTTTATTATACGCTGTTCATTGTACTGCCTCTGTGCCTGCTGTCCATTACCTGGTGGCAATTCGTCATTGGTTTTCTGATTATGCACTTCTTTGAAGGACTGGTACTGGGTTTAGTGTTTCAGCTGGCTCACATCGTTGAACATACCGAATTCCCTGAGCCTAATGGCGATGGCAATATTGAGGAATCCTGGGCTGTACATCAAATGCAGACGACGGCTAACTTTTCCTGCAACAGTACGCTAGCGTATTTCCTGTGTGGTGGATTGAATTTCCAGATTGAACACCATTTGTTCCCCAAAATCTGTCACATACACTATCCCGAAATTTCCAGGATTGTAAAAGAGACAGCCGCGGACCACGGTATTCAGTATATTGAAAACAAAACCTTCTGGACCGCCCTGCAATCGCACTATCGAGTGCTGCGGAAATACGGCAAGGAGGATTACGCCGTACAACGGATGAAGATGGTTCCCGTTCAGGCCTAACGAAAAAAGAGAGAAATCAGCCCCTGACTTCTCTCTTTTTTTGCTTTCTTTGGGCATTCATAGCCGCTGGTAGTTCGCTGAAGAAGCCCAAAACGCTGAATCAAAAGATCGCTTTAAGCTCGTAGATAATTTTGTTGCGGGGAACGTCCTGAGAATCAAGTATGTTGGAAAACTTAACGGATCCACGTGCCGAATTCTGAGAATCAGACGTATTTTTGACCCGCAATTCTGTTCCTAAACCCTTTCCGTTAGTTTACACATGGCAGAAGTAATTCGTATGCCCCTTTTGAGTGACACGATGACTGAAGGGGTCATCGCTGAGTGGCTCAAAAAAGTGGGCGATACCGTTAAATCCGGAGATATCCTGGCCGAAGTTGAAACCGATAAAGCCACGATGGAACTGGAAAAC
>NZ_NMPS01000258.1:0-2383 GCF_002261125.1 Siphonobacter sp. BAB-5385
CGCGTTGTCCGTAGCATTTGCTACGGACGCAAACGTTGGTAGGCTGTGCCTACCGGACTGGACGCACCCCGCATTTCATACGGGCTGTTGAGTTCGAACTAGTGCAAGATTCATGGGTAAAGACGTTTTAATTTATAGACGTATATATATAAGAGTTAGTGCATGCCAAACGATCCGTTCGCTTATCAGATTAAGCGAACGGATCGTTTGGCATACCCGCACAACCAGGCTCGGATGACAAACTTTTCTACTTTAACGAAAAGGCCTTTGCTCCGTTGGCAAAGACGGTCTGATTGGTCTGAACGTCCGTTTTTTGTATATGAATATCCTGACTGCGTTCGCCGTTTACCGAAAATAGAATCGGCATCTTACCCGCGTATTCGACTGAATTAAACGTAAGGTGCTGACTATTTTCAATAAAGACCAGCGGCTCAACTGTATTCGTTACCAGTTGTACCTGATCGAGACTAATCCCGCGGGCGTCAATGAGTTCTACACCCCGTTCAGTTTCCAGAATCAGGTTTTTCATACGCACCTGCTGAATGGGCATTTCAGGTAATCCACGAACGAAAACCCCCTTTTTAGCTCCCTGACACACGACATTTTCAAAGACCATATTTCTAAAAACGGGTGTGCCTTCATTGACAATGGGTCGCTCGTCGCGGGGGCTGTCGGTCGCGAATTTTACGAAGTAGTACATATCAAAAAAGATGGCCTCCTGAGCAATGTCTTTCATGAAAATGTTACGGGCGTAGATATGTTCAACCACGCCGCCCCGACCCCGTACGGATTTGAACCGCAGCCCTTTATCCGTTCCCATGAAGGTACAGTTGGATACAAACAGATACCGGGCTCCGCCGCTCATTTCACTGCCTACCACAAAACCGCCGTGACCATTATAAACGATGTTGTTACGAATGATTCCGTTTTCGGTCGGAACGCCGCGTTTACGGCCTTCTTCGTCTTTCCCCGATTTGATGCAAATGGCGTCATCGCCTACATCGAGCGAGCAGTCTTCTACGAGAAAGTTTTTGCAGGATTCAATGTCCATACCGTCTCCATTGTGAGCGTATTCCGGATTTTTAACGGTCAGCTTACGCAGCGTCAGGTGCTGGCAAAGGAGCGGATGCAGACACCAGGCCGGAGAATTCTGGAAGGTGAGTCCTTCGAGTAACACCTTTTTGCATCGCAACAACACGACCAGATTGGGACGTAGAAAATCCTTCATGTCAGCAAAGTCGGAAAGGGATTTGCCCGACGTCAGGAGCATACTTTTATTCTCCTGACTGGCTGTTTTAAAAGCGACACTCGGGTACCAGGTTTTCTGGTCATCGCTCAACACGCCGCCGGAAGCTAATTTTTCCTTCCATTGCGAATCGGTTAGCTGACGCTGATGGACGGCTCGCCAGACATCGCCGTTACCGTCTACGATACCCTGACCGGTCAGGGCCACATTTTCCAGATCCGTACCCGAGATGGGGGACTGGTTACGGGCGGCCGCTTTACCTTCGTAAAAGCCTTCGGTTAAAGCATATTGTGATTTATCCGGCGTGAAAAGCAACGTCGCAGCTTTTTTCAGGTGCAGGTTGACGTTACTTTTCAGAACGACCGGACCACTCATCCACAAACCCGCTGGAATCACGACAACCCCACCGCCTTTCTGACTACACTCGGCAATGGCCCGGTTGATGGCTTTCGTATTCAGCGTCAGACCATCGCCTTTGGCTCCGTAGGAAGTAACCAGAAAGGTATCGGCCCGAAAGCGGGGCTGGTCGATCACGGGTAGATTCTCCCAACTGTAGGTCTGCTGAGCCTGAGCGAAGAATGGCTGTAGCAGTAAACCTAAACTGGCCAACCGGAGTAAAAAAGGGATTCGCAACATAGCTGAAAAATTAGCCTTTAGGCAATCTTGACTGTACAGAAAATAAACGGCTGTAGGGGTCTATGTAAGGGGTAGTACTCGCAAGCAATATCAAAAGAATTCGAACGGAAATACGAAATGGGTAAACCAGCGATGCTTACCTCGGGCGGACCGAGCAGATAACGCAAATGACGGCTAATGCCTGTCGGTACTGGTGAGCGTAAACATGCCTTAGTTGAAAGAAAGACGCTAGAGGGAATAGGTGCCCCTTACTTTATTGCCTGCCCAGAGCGTCTAGTTCAGCTTCTCTGGGTGTTGTCGCTTGGAAGTGTTTCTAAAAAAGATCTTTTTATATCGTCTTGAATAGAAGGAATTTTCTACTCATCACTACGACCGACTATTAGTCTATTTCTATTCCAAGGCAGAGTAAGCTCTACCCTTTTGGAAATAAATTTGTTATTCACCTAGACTGAGTTTGGTCCTCCTTACTGGCTGTTCGGTAGCCCCTGAGCCTTCCAGGCT
>NZ_NMPS01000259.1:0-6961 GCF_002261125.1 Siphonobacter sp. BAB-5385
GCCAATGTCTTTTCCCCGGAAAAAATCCATTTGTTGCGTAACCACCAGCGTTCCAATGAGTAGCAGTTGGGTCAGCGTAAACTGAACTACCACCAATCCTCGGCGAATGGACATGCCGCCCACTTGTTGCGTACTGATTTTTCCCTTTAAGGCCGCGACGGGCTGAAAACCCGCCAGAATGAGTCCCGGATACGAACCCGCTAATAGCGTTACGACGATCAGTAATACAGCCAGAAAAATCAGCAGTAGGGGATCGGAAAAAAGATCGAACGTACCGAGCAGATTCAGGTCCGAAGCCTGATGCACCCATTGACTCAGCACCGGAGCCAGCAATTCTACCAGCAATACGGCAAAAGCAATGGCGGCCAGGGTAATGAGTCCGGTTTCGGCGATGAATTGTCCGAATAACTGTCCATTCGTGCCGCCCATCACTTTGCGAACGCCTACTTCCTTGGAGCGTTTGAGGGCCTGGGCCGTCGCCAGATTCACGAAATTGATACAGGCCGTCAATAGCAAAAAGAGACCAACCGAAGCCAATGCGTATAGTTGCGTGACGGTAAGTTGCTCGTTGTATTCCGCTGAAAAGTGAAATTCAGTGAGGGGAATAAGCGGATGCCGAATTTCCTTGTAATCGTCCGGATGATACTTTTTCACGAAACCCTTGAGTGCCTGCTCAACGCTGGCTGGCGAAGTGCCTTCGCGTAGTAACACCAGACAGTGGGTACGTGAACTGACGCCACCCCAGTCGTCGAGTTTATACGCCACGTTGTTTTTATAACCCGGTAGCGTAGCCCAGGAAATAAACAATTCCTGCCGCTGATCCGTATTCTCGGGAATGTCGGCCAGGATACCGCTGACTTTCAGATCCAGGTCATTATTGATCCGCAGACGTAGACCTATCGGGTTCGCCAGGCCAAAGTATTTTTCCGCCATTCGCCGCGTCATCACCACGGTATTGGGCTGTTCCAGAGCGTGCTTCGGGTTTCCTGCCAGCCATTGGTAATCCAGAATGTCGAAGTACGAAGGCTCGGCGTAGGTGAGCGTTTCTTCTTCCTCAAATTTCTTAAAAGGCCGGGAGTTGGGGACACTGACCAAGGTATTGTACTGGAGGTAGGTCATCGCAACTTTTTCCAAAAAGGAATAGTCATTTCGCAGGGCCTGCCCGAGGGGGAGCGGTACGCCCGACTGATACTCCGTGCTTTCTCCGCTAAATTCCGTTACCACCCGGTACGTGCGATCTTTCTTCGTATGATAGGTATCAAAGCTGAACTGAAACTTCAGGACCTGAAAAATCAGCACGGTACAGGTGAGGCCCAGACCCAGGCCCAGGATATTCAGCAGGGCGTATCCCTTGTAGCGAAGCAGGGTTCGGTAGGCGACGAGGAAATAATTCTTTAGCATCTTTGGATAGATAAGGATTAAGCAATGATCGCTTTGCTGAAGCTTTTCTAACAATTACTAAGGAGACAAAGAGTTCGGTACAAGCGTAGATCAGGCATTCCCTCACTATTCCGACTTTAACGAACGTACCGGATTCGCCGTAGCGGCTCGGATCGCCTGCGTACTGACGGTGAGCAGGGCGATGAGCAGTGCCACCAGTCCCGCTCCGGCAAATACCCACCAGTGCATTTCGATGCGGTAGGCAAAGTCTTCGAGCCAGCGGTGCATGGCGTACCAGGCCAGCGGGAAAGCAACCAGAGCCGCAACGCCGACCAATAGCAGAAAATCTTTCGAGAGCATGCCGACGATATTCGGTACGCTGGCTCCGAGGACTTTCCGAATGCCGATTTCCTTGGTACGCTGTTCGGCGGTGAAGGTAACCAGGCCAAACAAGCCTAAGCAGGCAATGAAAATGGTGAGTACCGTAAACGTGAGTAAAAGTTGGCCCTGCTTTTGCTCGCTTTCGTACTGGTGAGCGAAGTTCTGATCAAGAAAACTATATTCGAAGTCACTGGCTGGATCGAATTGTCGATACACTGTTTGGATATAGGCCAGAGCTGCTTCCGTTTGTTCGGGACGAATGCGTACGTATAAGTTATCCTGCTGCGTACCCAAAGCCCGTTGAATCACCAGCGGCTCAATCGTATGCTGGAGGGAGTAGGTGTGGAAATCTTTGACGACGCCAATCACCTGAAAATGGAGTCGGGGACTTTCCGAATCTTCCGTATTGGCTTCCACGATTTTACCGATGGGATCTTTCCAGCCCAGTTTCTTTACCAGTGTTTCATTCACCAGTACCGCTTGCGTGACGTCCGTTTCCCGGTTTTTATCAAAGTTTCGACCCGCGAGGAGTGGAATTTCCATGGTTGTCAGAAAATCTTCGTCTGCGTCGAGCCGCTGCATCATCATGCTGGCATCCGAAACTTTCCCGTTGGTTTCAAAGTGGTATCCCCGCGAGCCGATATTGTTATTGCCAATGGGATTGCCAACCGCAGCCGCAGCCGTAATGAGTGGACTTTTCAACAGTTGTTCCTTGAAGGCGGAAATGTGCTTGCGTACCTCCATCTTATCAATGTGAAAGGACAGGGTCTGCTCGCGGTTGAAACCCAGATCTTTCGTTGCGGTATAGTGCATTTGCTGGTAGATGACGGCCGAACCGACCAGCATACTAATTGTAATCACAAACTGGAACGTAACCAGCGACTGCCGGAATCGTTTGTTAGTGGCTGAACTCCCTAACTGGCCTTTCAACGCCGGAATAGTCCGGAAACCCGAGAGGAATAAGGCTGGGTACGTACCGCTGAGCAGACCCGTCAACAGACAAAAGAACACCAGAAAGCCGAGGCTGGGCAGGACGCCAAATTGCCAGAGGGAAAGCTCTTTTCCCGAAAACGTATTGAAAAAGGGCAGTAGCAATTCCGTTAGCAGAATACCCAGAATTGCCGCGAACAAGCTCAGTAGCAGGGACTCAGCCAGAAACAAGCTCACCAACTGGTTCCGCTCCGAGCCAATGGCTTTCCGTACACCTACTTCGCGTACCCGTAGCGAGGAACGGGCCGTACTTAAGTTCATGTAATTGATGGCCGCAATGAGCAGGACCAGTACGGCCACGATACTGAAGACCAGGACGTAGGTACTGTCGCCATTCGCACTCATTTCAAAACTCAGATGCGAATGTAAATGAATGTCCACCAGCGGTTGAAGATTAAGCTGGTAATTGACTTTCCCCATCTCCTGGAGTAAATGGTCCGGGAAGAAACGTTGGATTTTTTTCTCGAAAACTACGGCATCCGTATTCGGGCGAAGCAGTACGTAGGTGTACAGGTTAAAGTTTTGCCAGCCGTCGGTAAAGTTAGCGGGCATGGAACGCAGGGCACTGAATTGCAGGTGGGAGTTCGTGGGAAGATCCTGCAAAACGCCCGTGATGACGTTGCCCAGATTATTCTCCAGGTATACCGTTTGGTTCAGGGCTTTTGCTGGATTACCGAAGAGTTTCGTCGCCAGCTGTTCCGTCACAACCAACGAGTTAGGCTTGCTTAAGGCCGTTTTTGGATTGCCGTATAGCAAAGGAAATTGAAAGACCTGAAATACGTTCCCATCCGTGAAGATCATGTCATTGACTCTCAATTGAGTCTTGCCCCGTTGGATCAAACCACCTCCTTCGGGAGCGAAGCGTACGGCCTGCTCGATTTCGGGATAATCTTTCTTCAGCGTTGGAGCATAGGGAGCGGAAGTAAGAGCGGTCTTAAACTGACCCGTCTCCCAACTGGCCTCGTGTGTTACGCGATAAATCCGATCCGAATTTTCGTGAAAGCGATCATAACTCAGCTCATCCGCTACGTACAACCCAATCATCCAGAAAGCAGCTAGCCCTACGGCCAGACCGAGCAGATTAATCACCGAAAAAATCTTGTTTTTCAGCAGATTACGAAAGGCGATTTTAAAATGATTTTTTAACATCGGTCGCAAGGGTTGCAGGTATGGGTTAACGTGTGCTCGAAAGCTGCGTAGTTCGTTTCGTTTACTCAGTAATGGCGTATAGGAATGACTGGTAAGTGAAAGTTAATCTACCGGTTAGAAAAGTCGTGCCGATGAAAGGTAAGAAGTGTTAAGGTATTGGTATTCAGTAATTAATATAAAAACAAGTGTTCGGAAGCGTACAATGTGTCGTACGCTTCCGAACAGCTTTCTTTAGTGCTTTTGATTGAATTATTCCGATTTCAGCGATTGAACCGGATTCATCAACGCCGCCCGGATGGCCTGATAGCTAACGGTGAGTAGGGTTACCGTTAGGGTAGCCAGAGCCGCCCCGGCAAAAATCCAGCCCGAACCGAATCCGCAGGAAGTTCCAGCAACCCGAATCCTTGACAACAAACAACCCAAAACTTTAAACCCTACTCGCTTTTCAAACTCTTGGCCGGATTGGCCAGGGCCGCCCGGAAGGATTGCCAGCCCACAGTCAGGGCGGCAATAGCGGTGGTGAGCAGAATGGCCAGAGCAAACGTCTCCCAGCCGATCGAAATCCGGTACGTGTATTCTTTCAGCCACTGCGACATCAGCCACCAGCCCAGGGGAGCCGCGATGGCAAAGGCCACGAGAATCAGGCGGGCAAATTCTTTTCCAAACAATCCCAAGATTTGAATCAAACTGGCACCGAGTACTTTCCGAACGCCGATCTCCTTGGTTTTCTGAGCCGCCAGGAAACTGACCAGTCCGTACAGGCCCAGGCAGCCGATGAAAATGGCGATGAACGAAAAGATCCGTATGGTTTGCAGCATCAGGGATTCACTCTTGTACATTTTCGCAATACGCTCGTCCATGAATGATTGCTCGTAGAGGTGATTAGGATAGGTATCATTCCAAACGCTCTCTACGCCCGCCAAAGTGCCGGACAAATCACGCGTGCTGACGCGGACGGCCCCGAATTTCTGGAAGTCACGGGCGGAGAATATCGCAATCGGACTGATTTCTTCCCGCAGGGACAAATTATTAAAGTCTTTGATCACGCCTACGATGGGAGCCGATACGCCCCAGACATCTAAATTCTGGCCAAGTACATCCTGAATTTTTAATCCTAATTTCTTAACGTAGGCTTCGTTGACCAGGTATTCCCGAGCTGTATCACTTTCGATAATGTTCCGACCGGCCAGTAATTTCAGGCCAAATGTGTTGGCATAGGTATAGTCAGCTGGCTTGATTACCAGACTCCAGGGTTCAACCTCCGTGTGGGAACCAAACCGATGGTTGGTGGAGAAATTAGTGGTAGACGTAGGCGGAGCCGCAAAAAAGGATACGGCTTCGACGCCGGGTACCTGTCCAAGCCGATGCCGGAAGGTTTGAAGATTGGTCTGTTCGGGTGTCGGGTTGGGAATGACAATGATCTCCGAAGGGTCGTAACCAATGTCCTGGTTGCGGTAAAAACCCATTTGCTGGGTAATCACGATCGTACTGATAATCAATACCTGAGTGATAATGAATTGGACGATCACCAGACTGCGGCGTACGGATAAACCACCGACCTGCTGCGTATTGATTTTGCCCTTCAGAGCGGCTACGGGTTGAAAACCCGACAGGATCATACCCGGATAAAAGCCCGCCAGAAGTGTCACCACTAGTAATAAACCCAGTAAAAAAGCCCACAGGAGTGGTTCCTGAAAGAAGGAAAACGTACCCGTAAAATTGATACTCGTCTGATTTTTGATGGCTGCGTTCGCCAGGGGAATCAGTACTTCGCTGAGGCCCACGGCTACCACGATGGCGATGAACGTAATAAGTCCAGTTTCAGTGAGGAACTGACCAAAAAGCTGGGCTTTCGTACCGCCGATGACCTTGCGTACGCCTACTTCTTTCGAACGTTTAAGAGCCTGAGCCGTCGCCAGATTCACGAAATTGATGCAGGCCGTCAGCAGTAGAAACAAACCGATCGCCGCCAGTACGTAAAACATCGTATCCTTTGCTCCGCCGTAATTCGAATCAAAATGCAGTCTTTTCAAAGGTACCAGCGGGTAGGAGCCCTCTTTCGCATCCTCGCCCAGGTATTTTTGACGAAATGCGGGCATCAGCTTATTCAAACGTTCAATGTCAGCCTCCTTTTTAAAAAGGATCAGACAGTTCGTGCTGGAATTGGTCCAACCCCAGTTATCTACCTCAATACCGTCCCATTGCTTGGGCATGGAGGCCCAGGAAATGAATACTTCCAGGCGGCGGTCCGTATTCTCGGGAATATCCGCTACGATGCCCGTTACCTTTAAATCCATGGTATTTTCCAGACGAATTATCTTCCCAACCGCCTGCTCCGTGCCAAAGTATTTTTCGGCCATTTTCTGGGTGAGTACGACGGTGTTGGGAGCTGTCAGTTCCTTCGGCGAACCCGCCAGCCACTGGTAATCCAGAATATGGAAGTAATCGGGTTCAACAAAACCGATGGTTTTTTCTTCTTTGAATTTTTTCTGAACCGTACCCTTGCTGTCCGGAATGGTGATGAGGCGATTGCCTACGGCCATGAGAACCGACACGCGTTCCAGAAAGGCAAAATCGTTTCGCAGAGCCTTGGCGACGGGGGCGGGGACGCCGGACGAATGACTCACCCCATTTTCGTCCTTATTTTCCGTAGTCACCTGCACAATCCGATCTGCGTTCGCGTGATAGCGATCGAAGCTGGTCTGGAATTTAATCACCTGAAAAATCAGGATGCTACAGGCAATGCCCAACGTTAGGCCCAATACATTAAGCAGCGTATAGCCTTTGTATCGAAGCAGGGTGCGATAGGCGACCAGGAAGTAGTTACGTAGCATGGGATGGATGGTTTGTCCGTTGATGGTTGGAAAGAGTTCGTATTGGTTTCTTCAAAAACTCCTAACGAGTGAAGCGGCTAACAACTCAATAATAGATGGATTAATGTATTTCGCTTTGAACAGACCGAATTTGTTCCCGTAAGCACGCCTGACATTCCATGGGGGCCATCCCATGGCAGCAACTGCCCGCTCTGGGCCACCGCATTGCGGCTGTCGTAGGTCGTTCA
>NZ_NMPS01000260.1:0-7977 GCF_002261125.1 Siphonobacter sp. BAB-5385
GCCAATGTCTTTTCCCCGGAAAAAATCCATTTGCTGGGTGATCACGATGGTTCCGATGATGAGCAGTTGCGTCAACACAAACTGTACCATCACCAGACCCCGGCGTACGGATAAGCCGCCCACCTGTTGCGTACTGATTTTGCCTTTCAACGCTGCTACGGGCTGGAAACCCGCCAGTACCAGTCCAGGGTACGAACCCGAAAAGAAGGTAACGACCAGTACCAGTAGCACCAGGAAAAGGAGCATAGGCAGGTCGGTGAACAGCTGAAGGTTGCCGAAGAGATTAAGCCCCGCCGTTTCATACACCCAGTGGTTGACGCTGGGTAAAACCAGCTCGGTCAGCAGTACGGCCAGAATAACGGAGCACAAGGTAATGAGTCCGGTTTCGGAAAGAAACTGAGCAAAAAGCTGTCCTTTCGTACCCCCGATGACTTTGCGTACGCCTACTTCTTTGGAACGTTTAAGAGCCTGAGCCGTTGCCAGATTCACGAAATTGATGCAGGCCGTCAGTACCAAAAACAAGCCAATGATCGCCAGGGCGTACAACTGACTTTTACTGATCTGAGCATCGAAATCGAAGGCAAAGTGAGCGTCCTGAACGGAAATGAAGGGATGAAACCACTCGTTGCCATCTTTGGGGTGATACTTGTTAATAAACTTCCGCATGGGCTGCTCCAACGTTTTGGGGTCCACACCCGGACGCATCAAAACAAAACAATGCGTACTGGAATTGACACCGCCCCAATTATCGAGTCCTGCCCCTCCCGCGTTTTTGTAGTTTTTGAGCGTTTCCCAGGAAATAAACATTTCCTGACGTACGTCCGTATTTTCCGGAATATCCGCTAAAAGACCGCTTACTTTTAAATCCAGTTCATTGTCAACTTTGAGGCGTTTCCCAATCGGGTCTTCCGTACCAAAAAATTTGGTCGCCAGCTTTTTCGTAAGTACGACGCTGTTGGGTTGGGTCAGTGACAGGCGTGCGTTGCCGTTGAGCCACTGGTAATCCATGATGCTGAAAAACTCGGGTTCTACATAGGCAATAGAATGGTCTTCCTTAAATTTCTTGAGTGGACGTCCCTTGGCATCGGGTACGGAAACCAGGATGTCATGCTGATCGAAGATCATGGCCGTACGCTCAAAGAAAGACAGGTCATTTCGAAGGGCTTTCGCCATGGGCGTAGGGACGCCACTCGAACGGCCTACACCATCGGAATGCCACTCGGTCATTACCCGATAAATGCGGTCTTTCTGGGTGTGATACGCATCGAAACTGGTTTGAAACTTAAGGACCTGAAAGATCAGAATACCACAGGTAAGGCCCAGGGTAAGGCCAATAACATTGAGTAGCGTATAGCCTTTATAACGCAGGAGGGTCCGGTAAGCGACGAGGAAGTAATTACGTAGCATAGCAAATCAGCGATCGGTTGGTAAGGCTGGTCTAAAGTTGTGCCGTTATGAAAGGTAAAGAGGTAAGTCTTTGAAAATCAGTAGTTATAAAAAATGAAATTGTCCGAAAGCGAACGATCTCTGTTCGCTTTCGGACAATTTTACAAAATTGGACCCAAGTCATCGCTTTTCAATCAGCCTTCTCAGGCTAGACTACGCTTTATTTTTCCCCGCCTGCGTGTGCGTAAAAACCGGGCTTCCTTTTATTTTAGCACGGACCTAGCCCTTGCGTAACACTTCCATGCTTGACGTTTTTCCCTATTATCTGGCTCTCATTGTTGCGATTGTCTTACTCATCATGCTGGCCCAGCGAATTCGGGTAGCCTATCCCATTGTACTGGTATTGGCGGGACTGGCCTTCAGTTTTCTGCCGGGATTGCCCTCCATCCAGATCGATCCGGAACTGATTTTCATCATTTTCCTGCCGCCGCTCCTGTACGAAGCCGCCTGGAATACCTCCTGGAAAGAACTATGGCGGTGGCGACGGATCATTACCAGCTTTGCTTTTCTGATTGTCTTTGTCTCGGCTTTTTCGGTGGCTCTGGTCGCCGCCCATTTTATTCCCGGCTTCACGCTAGCCCTGGGCTTTTTGCTGGGCGGGATTGTATCGCCGCCCGATGCCGTAAGTGCCGGAGCCATTCTGAAATTCGTGAAAGTACCCAAACGGATGGCGTCGATTCTGGAAGGGGAAAGTCTGCTCAACGACGCGTCCAGTTTGATCATCTTCCGTTTTGCCCTGATTGCCGTCAGTACAGGCCATTTTCTGGCGGGAAATGCGGCTTTGAATTTTGTCTGGATGGTAGTGGGCGGGATCGGCGTGGGTGTATTGATTGCCTTACTGTTTTTCAAAACGCATCGTATCTTACCCACGGATGCCAATACGGATCTGGTCTTCACGCTGGTTGCTCCGTATATCATGTACATCACGGCGGAAGAAATCCACTGTTCGGGCGTATTAAGCGTGGTGAGTGGGGGACTGTTTCTGTCGCAGCGGCGGCATTTGTTCCTGAGCAGTACGAGTCGCCTGCGAACGAGCAACGTCTGGGAATCGCTGGTTTTTATCCTGAACGGACTGGTTTTCATGCTGATTGGGTTGGACTTGCCGGAAATCACTGCGAACCTTGACGGCGTCAGCATCTATACCGCCATTGGTTACGGTGTGCTGATTACGGGTACGCTGATGATCAGTCGCATGATCTCGACGTATTCGGCCATCTTCGTTACGCTGTTTGCCAGACGATACATCACCGTAGCGGACACGCGGCACCCGGGGTATAAAGCTCCTTTTCTGATGGGCTGGGCCGGGATGCGGGGCGTTGTGTCGCTGGCGGCGGCATTATCCATTCCCGTATACCTGGATAACGGCACGGAATTTCCGCAACGGAACCTGATCCTGTTCATCACCTTTATTGTGATTTTGCTGACGTTAGTGGTACAGGGCCTGACCCTGCCGTACCTGATTCGGGCCTTTCGGATTTCCGATATGGACCATTTTCTGCCGGAAGAAGATGATTACCATGCCATGCACAAGCAATTGGTCGAGCAGAGTCTAAAACGATTGCGAGACCAGTATCCAATGGGCCTGAATGATCAGCCCGTGCTAAAAGAGCTGGTACAGAAATGGGAGAACAGTACGCTGGTACTGGAAGATCAGTTGCTCAGTACGCAATCGCGGGAAGTCTATCTGGAGATGTTAGATCAACAGCGAAAATGGCTCCGCGAGTGGAACAAGGATCCCCTGGTGAACGAAGAAGTCATCCGCAAACACCTGTTACGGTTGGATCTGGAGGAAGAGAAAATTCACTATCTGTAAAAGACTTTTACACAGTCCAAAGTAACTAAAGGCGAGGCATTAGCAAGTCCGTTATCTTCTAATCAGACTTGCTAATGCCTTATTTCAGAACTCTAAACATCTCCTGAACCTCCTCCTGTCGATGGAGTGGTACTATGGTAAATACGTAACTATCTGAGTCGATATCCAGAATTTCCAGAGCATAACCCAAGGGCTTTAATTCGTTTTGATTAATCAAGTCTAGGACCTCGCCAGTATGAACGTTCCGACCGTATTTCTCTTCGTTTAACAGCGAACCTGGGTAGGTTTTTGCTGTCAGTAACGCGTTTATCCAGTAGCGAACTTCCTGCTCGGTTTCCTTCCAGTCCACTTCCGCCATTTCGTTATGATCCTGTAAGAGATCGATCAATACAAATTTGGGCAACAAAGCGTCATCTTTGCTGGGATTCAGGCTCCGAGCCGATAGTTGATACTGACCTTCCTGATCATAAAATGATTCCGGATGATCGAAGGCTTGTCGGACCTTGCGTAGTAATTTATCCTTTAGCGTTTCAGAGACGGCAATAGTATGAATGACGTTTTCGTAAAACGCGAAATCGGGCTGATCCTTTTTCTTTTTTGGACCAAACCAGTTGGAGAAGAAGCTCATGGATGCGGGTAAATGAATGAAAATTCCTTAGTAAAGCTCAGCTTCGTAACCCGGTCGGCGGCGAGCCAGGTAAAAGCCTATAAAACGTAGGCTGATACATGCGGAATACATAGGCAGGGAACCTATTCGGAATCTGCACTGCTACAAAAATAGCCTCTTCATAGCTACAATTCCTACCGATTCGATCATATTATATTTCAATAAAATATCAACAAGTTGCTAGTTTAGCCGCTCGCTCCGATTTTTAAATCGGGGCGGTCCTGGTTTGGCGTCTGCGAGGTCCAGCTACCTATCATCCCAACTCAGCTTACTACAAAAATGAATATTTTGCTTGGCACGATTTGAAACCGTCATGGAATGATCGGGTGATTGGTTGAGCATTGCAGACGGCCGACCAATCACCCGAAACCAGCCTACCAGGAAAATACCAACAATTACACATATGCCAGGAAACGACATCGGTATTCCTAGTTTATCACTATGAAAAATGAATAAATTTTTATTTTAGTGTTAGATTACACGAATACTGTACGTTGCTGAAATGAAAGAAGAACGTTCCTACGATGCCATTGTCATCGGTTCGGGTATTAGTGGCGGCTGGGCGGCCAAAGAACTCTGCGAAAAGGGCTTAAAAACCCTGGTACTGGAACGCGGACGCCCGATCGAGCACCTCAAAGATTACCCGACCGCCCCCCTGCATCCCTGGCAGTTACCCCACCGGGGCCGGATGAGTAAAGCGTTTCTGGATGAAAATCCCTTAATCAGCAAAGCCGCCGGGTTTGGCTCGGATACGGCTCATTTCTTCATTCGTGATCAGGATCATCCCTACATTCAGGAGCAACCGTTCGACTGGATTCGTGGCTATCAGGTAGGTGGCAAATCATTGACCTGGGGCCGGGCCTGCCAGCGGTGGAGCGATTTCGAATTTACCGCTCCCCAGCGGTTTGGGTACGGCATCGACTGGCCCATTCGTTACGCCGATATTGCTCCCTGGTACACACACGTGGAGAAATTCATCGGGGTTTGTGGCCATGCGGATGGGATCGAAGCCATGCCCGACGGTGAATTTCTCCCGCCTTTTCAGCTCAACTGCGTAGAAACGGCTCTTCAGGAATCTATCCGGAAGCATTACCCGGATCGTCATCTGGTACAGGCCCGCTGGGCTCATCTGACGCAACCCAAAGACATTCACCTGCAACAGGGGCGGGGAAAGTGTCAGGCTCGTAACCTGTGCATGCGAGGCTGTCCGTATGGGGGCTATTTTAGCTCCGTATCTTCCACCTTGCCCTGGGCTCAGAAAACGGGAAAACTTACCATTCGGCCGCATTCCGTTGTGCACTCCATTCGCTACGACGAAGCCACGCAGAAAGCGTCGGGCGTTCGGGTGATTGATGCGGAGAGCAACGAGGTCATTGACTTTTCGGCCCGTGTCATTTTTGTGAATGCCTCGGCTCTAAACAGCAATTTGATTTTGCTCAATTCCCGCTCGAACCGTTTCCCGAATGGACTAGGCAACGACTCCGGACTGCTGGGTAAGTACGTGGCCTTTCATAATTACCGGGCCAGTTTGCACGCGGAAATGCCGGGATTTACCGACCGCTACTATTTCGGCCGTAATCCGACGGATGCCATCATCGCCAACTACCGTAATCTGGCGAAGCAGGATACTGATTACCTGGGCGGATTTACGACCTTTCTGGGAGCTTACCGGAAGAAAGGAACGTTGACGGCCAAGAGTCCGGGCTTTGGGGCGGAATTTAAAAAGGCCATGACCGAGCCCGGTACCTGGCAGATTTACATGTACATGCAGGGTGAAACCATTCCGAAAGCTAGCAATCACGTGCGATTGAGTACAGATCAGACGGATGCCTGGGGTATCCCGAGTCTGATCACTTCGGTAGGGTACGACGAAAATGATGAGAAAATGACTCAGGACTTTATTCAGGAAAGTAAGACCATGCTTGAAAAGGCAGGATGCACGACTATTGAAACACACGACAACAGGCAGGCTCCGGGTCTCGACATTCACGAAATGGGAGGGGTACGCATGGGCCGTGATCCGAAGACGTCCTTGCTTAATGCTCGCAATCAGATGCACGCCGTACCCAATGTGTTCGTGACCGACGGAGCCTGTATGACCAGCACGGGCAACCAAAGTCCCTCGCTGCTGTACATGGCTCTGACGGCCCGAGCTGCCGCGTATGCTGCCCAGGAATTAAAAGCCCGACGGTTGTAAGGACAGAACTAGACGTACCTAATTTCAAACCCATGCTTACCAATATTCACCCCAAATTACCCATGCGGGATAAAGCTACTACCCGCGACTTTTACCTCCGTCAATTGCAATTCACGGATGTTGGTGCTATGGATTATGAAGGCTATTTGATGGTGAAAAAGGATACCATTGAAATTCACTTTTTCGAATTCAAAGAACTCGATCCGGCTGAAAATTATGGACAGGTCTACATTCGTACCGATGCCATCCGGGAGTGGTACCAGTTTATACAGGATCAGGGACTGAAGTCAACCGAACTGGATTACAAACCCTGGGGCGTAATGGAATTTTCCATGCTCGATCCGGATTCTAATCTGCTCACGTTCGGGCAGAATGTCTAATCCATTGTATATTCCAATCTAAAAACCTGTGTAAATCGTTCAGAATAGAAAAGGCTACTTAGTCTTACTCTGCTTCAAATGAGCCAGAGCGGCCGATAAAACCGTATCCTGCATTTGTTCGGCTTCTTTCCGGGTATTCTTTACGACCACATCTACGGGCGTACCTTTTCCTTCGTAGCAAACGCCATTCGCCGCGTAATAGCGTTGATTGGATAGTGAAATCTGCCATTGGTTGGGCAATTCAAAGCCGTACATATCGGAATAAATGCCCCTGGTATTTTCACCGATAAGCGTGGTCTGGGGTAAGGCTTTCAAAATCATCGCCAGTACATCACCGGCACTCGCGGTCTGGTCATTGGTAAGTACGATGACGGGTCGGGTAAAGGGCTTTTTCGACTCGGGTTGGATGTACCATTTTTCCAGCGGTGTAAAGTCTTCATAACCGCCTTTTCGGGTCTGTTTGCTGTGGCCCAGTACTTTCTTCGACGTAAACCGTCCCGCAAACGCGTACGAAAATTCATCATTGCCTCCAATATTCATCCGGGCGTCTACCAGGAGGGCCTGTACACCATCCATCTGCCGTAAAACCGAATCCAGAATAGTTCCTGCCAGGGAGGCATCCTGCGGGGCATCATCCGACGTTTCTTCGGAAGCAAAGCATCGACCCGTTCGGATGTACCCGTAGTTTTTCGAACGCGTATACGAGAAAAGCGGCGTGTTCCGAAATAAGGGTCCACTTGTTTTTACGGGTTGAAACCCGTTTCGTTCCAGCGTGGCATCCGTAGCTTTCCAGAATAAAGCTTTGGCTTCTTTATCCGGAAAATCCGCCAGAAATGTCGAAGGTTTTCGGGCCTTGTACTGTCGTTTGCCGGGAATGATGAGGTTGATGTGATCATCCTCAAACGGAGCTACCAATTGAGATAACACCGAGAAGAGGGAATCATCCGAAGTAGTCGCCGTGACGCGGGGTCGGTACTGCTGATAGCGGGCCTGCCAGTCGATATTCCGCAAACGAAAAAAAGCGTAATGATCCTCAAAGGTTTGCCAGAACGTCTCAAAGCACTTTTCGGGCATCGAGAGCATAATGTCTGTAGGCGTAGACGCAGGATTTTGCTGAGCAAAGGTGAGCGTTGCCCAGCTTAGTAAGAGTAGTAGGAAAGATGCTTTTCGCATGAAGTAGGTGTTGATTGATTCTTTCGCCTTAAAAAGACCGGATCTGGTCCCTCAAGCAGAGTTGGTACTTTAGTCCGTATGCATCCCATGCCGCTGACTTCCTCTTACTCAGACCCACCGCATTGCAGAGGAAGTCAGCGGCTTTTCGCAATAGGACGGGGATCGGATTTATGTCGCCTGTGGAGGTTCTAGGTTACATTTTAACAACTAGCAACTAATAACTTTCAAAAGATGTCGGAAGAAGAAAACCTCTCCCGCACGTGAGCAACGGAACGACCTACGACAGCCGCAATGCGGTGGC
>NZ_NMPS01000261.1:0-292 GCF_002261125.1 Siphonobacter sp. BAB-5385
GCGGTTATTCAGCATTTGGTTGAACAAAGACCGTTTGATTTTTTCGCGGGTATCGGCGAAGGTCTTTTCTTTCAGCTCAGGCAGTCGCGTCAGAATTTGAACAATCGTGTAGGGCTGCTCTTTATCGGTTACGATGGCCACTTTCGTATCACTGTTGGCCGGAATCGGAAATTCACCCAGAGGCTTCGGACTCGTGGCCGCCGGAATGGCTCCGAATTTCTCCTGGATGATCTTTTCAACCTGAGCTACATCAAAATCACCCACGGCAATGATGGCCTGATTCTGGGGTTGA
>NZ_NMPS01000262.1:0-292 GCF_002261125.1 Siphonobacter sp. BAB-5385
GCGGTTATTCAGCATTTGGTTGAACAAAGACCGCTTGATTTTCTCGCGGGTATCGGCGAAAGTTTTTTCTTTGAGTTCGGGCAGTCGCGTCAGAATCTGAACAATCGTATACGGTTGTTCTTTATCGGTTACAATGGCCACTTTTGTATCGCTGTTAGCCGGAATCGGGAATTCGCCCAGGGGTTTGGGATTCGTGGCCGCCGGAATGGCTCCGAATTTCTCTTTGATGATCTTTTCAACCTGGGCTACGTCAAAATCGCCCACGGCAATGATGGCCTGATTCTGGGGTTGA
>NZ_NMPS01000263.1:0-511 GCF_002261125.1 Siphonobacter sp. BAB-5385
TTCCGAAACCAGCTCGTGGTGGCGTTGCCATTTAGCCTCGAGTTCCTTTCGGATGTTCTCCTCCCCGTCGGTGTAGAGAATATGAACCTCACAGGGGCTCGGCTGCTGGAAACGCTGAATCCGGTGAACGGCCTGAATAAAGTCGTTGAATTTGTAATCGATGCCTAAAAACACGGCCTTGTGACAGTGCCGCTGGAAGTTGCAGCCCTGACCGGCGATTTCGGGTTTGGTAGCAAGAAAGCGGTACTCCCCGCGGGCAAAGTCGATTAAGAGCTTTTCTTTCACCTCATCGGCCTGCGAGCCGTAGACCGAGTGAAAGCTTTGCTGGCCATTGAATTCCGCCCACTCTTCAATCATTTCCCGTTCGTACTCGAGGTGGTGCCAGATGACGTAGTGATCCCCGGTCGGATCCTGATCTACGATCTCCTGGAGTTTCATGACTCGGGCGGCTACGCTCTCCCGCTTTTCTTTGGCAGCGGTCTTTAAATCGACAGCCTGATTACGCACGAGT
>NZ_NMPS01000264.1:0-2767 GCF_002261125.1 Siphonobacter sp. BAB-5385
ATAGTAGCTTTTACATCGTCATAATCAACGTCCTCATACTGGTCACGAGTTTGAGTCCACCACTTGTGAAGAGTGTCTTCAGTCAACTCGTTATTTTTAATTTCTTCGGCGTAAAGTTCGATGAAGTGATCAGCAGCCTTTTCGATTTGATCTTCCATAATGTTTTGCGGCACAGGGCCATATTCTTGTAGAGAAATATAAATATATAAAAACCCGCCCAGCATCACCAGACGGGTTTCCTCTTTCCCTTAACCAAAACTATATTATGGATGAACCGAATCGCGTTTCGCAGAATCTTTGCGAACGGTATCCGGTTTAATCTTTACAGTTGCTACGGTTGTATCCCCAACCTGCACTTTCACCACTTCGGCGTTCGGATTGGCTAGCACCGATACCAGGGCTTTGACTTCCTGGTTCTTTTCCTGTTTGATAGCGGCCTTCTCCGCTTCTTTGGTGGCAACGGTATCTTTCACTACGGTTTGCAGTGAATCCCGTTCGACGGTGAGCACTTTGATCTTGTGCTGATTCCATACCGGATCTCCGTACTTACGGGCCAAGAGGAAAATACCCAGGGCCACAATGGAGTACACGGACAGGCGAGCCAGTAACGCTAACGTTCCTAGCAAAAACGCTGGTAAAATTTTCTTCTCTACATCCCAAAACGGCAACCAGGTTTCGAAATACCATCTTTTAGGCATCTTTTTTAGATTTGAGTTTATCGATAAGTAGTTCTAAGGCAGCAATGAGGAACGCCCTATTTTTAAACATAATCGCCATACTTCGCAGGAACCTAAGGAAGGCAAGGCCTAATTCGACTCCGCTTCCCCCCACCACAAAGTATAGAAAGTGATCGGCTTCCCTTTTAAAGTACTCACCGGCTGGTTCGGTGCAATACACGGAAACCAGAGTACCGATCACGAACATTGCCGAATTGTATTTGATTCGTTCTGTGGTCGGCAGACGTTTTCGTTTAGGTTTAAAAATAACCTCGTAAACGTAGCGTACAAGCAGTCCGAACAGCGACCCATATACCGCGGCTAGCAAGTGGCTGGGCATCACACCCATCGCCTCAATAAGTTCTCTCATGAATCGTTGATTCGGTTAGCGGCCTGCATAGTTCTATCGTGGGTTGAATGGGTGGGAATAGGCTAGGCTACCTGAGCGGCGAAATATGCTTCGGCGTGAATCTTACCGAGCCTTTCCCGGTTGCGTAAAGCCTTAGGATCAGTACTCAGGCTATTACCCAGCTCGTTTTCATAAGGCTGGATTTTCGAAAAGTTGTAGTACCGATACGTTTTCTTCCCGTCGGTTGTCGTACCGCCGTTAGCCTGGGCAATTCGGTTAACCAGCTCAAAGGTTTTAAAGTCGGAAACGCCCATCTCGTTCATAATGATTGAGTAGGTCCGGCCTACGGCTTCGAGCAGATTCATCTTACCATCGTAGTGCTCGGGTAGGAAATCGTTGTTGCAGTTTGCCGCGACTGCACCCCAGCGGTGAGTAGGCGTTTCGTCCCGGTCAATGTATTCGACGGCCGACATGATCGGGGAATTATCCCGTACGCCGCCATCAGCACAGTTCCGGTACACGGTACCGTCTTTGAGGCGGATCGAGTCAATCAACGCCCAGAATCCCGGCATCGTGGCACTGGCCCAGAGAGCTTTACAGAACTCGGTATCGTCGTCAAAGTCCTCAGGCCCTACGCTAACAGCATCACCTGTATCGTAGCACACGAACCGGCATCGGAAAGGGATCGCCATATCGGCAAGCTTGACGTGCTGCTTGAGCAACTCAAACAAGGGCGTGTTATCAGCCAAAGCGGGCAGTTTCTTAAGCTGATCGCCGGCTTTCTTCAGGACCTTCTTTTTATTCGTGACCAGCTGCCAGATGGTGCCCACATTGCCTTTGATGCCCAGGTGAGCGAGCACTGCTTCGGTATCGACCGAGATTTGTCCGGACTGCTCATTAATGAACGGGGAAGTCCAGATCATTTTATGCTGCTCTACGACTAATCGGTCGGCCAGTGCGTACAGCTCCTTGGTTTTTCGCATGGCCAGGAACACACTGGCGAGTGTGCCAGCGGATACGGCTTCGATGTAATCAGGCCAGACGTTATACTTTTCAAACGTCTTAATGATGCCTACGTGAAAGTGAAAGTTGAAAGCCCCTCCCTGAAAGATGGCCGCCAGCTTATCGATCGTGATTTGGTTTTGTATCATTTCCGACGTATTTATTGGTGAATTTGATCGGGTCGAAAGCAGGTTGAAAAAGCTGCGTAGCCCGTACCCCGCGAAACTGGAAATGCGGATAATCAACAAAGCCCGTCCAGTTACCACCCCACTCAATACGTTGATCTTCGAGTGCAAGAGACGCGAACTTTTTAAAGTAAGGCACGTCGTAAAAAGCCTTTTTGCCTTTTTTGAAGGCAATGTCGTACGCCAGTGATGGACCTACCGAGTGAAGCGTTTTGCCGGGTTTGGCGTTGGTTACCTTCCGCTTGTTTTCCTCTGCGGTGAGAGGTCCAAGACCTGCGGTTTTACGAAGAGCATTTACTTTGGCAAGATCCTCTCGGCCCTGGGCGTAATAGGCTTGCTGCTCTTCCAGGGACCTGCGTGTTTCGGTTAAGAACGGCTGCGGGTCATCTGGATACTGTTCGGCGTACCGTTTAGCGGTCTGCTTGAAGTTATCAAGCAGATAGGGGTGAAGTTCTTCAGGTTTTCTTCCCATGGCTTAGGATAGTAAACCGGGCAGCCCTTCAAAGGAGCCGCCC
>NZ_NMPS01000265.1:0-17519 GCF_002261125.1 Siphonobacter sp. BAB-5385
TGGAGAGGTCCAGCCTGGAAGGCTTACGGGCTAACAGCCGTATTTACAGGACCAAACCCAGTCTAGGTGAATAACGAAACGCTAAATGCAGGATATATCGCATACCTCTACGTCTAGCTAGAACCGTAACTGGCAGTAATCCACACAATTGTTATACGTAAGCGACTAATCATTGGCGTTTTCTTAGTTTCTTTACCACCGTTAGAATCCTCTTACGCTAAACCTATGATCAGAAGACAGTTTATTCAACAGGTACTGCAAGGTGCCGCTTCTACGGCTGTGCTCAGTACACCCTGGGTTGCCGCAGCCGCTGACTGGCCTGCTGCCGCCGATCTCCAGAGCCATACCATTGCGGACATCAGCTATACCGAAGTACAACTCAAATGGCCCCGGTTTGTGGGTAAAAATGGTCGGCGGGATAACCACGGTTATGGCCCTAAAGTGGGTGTTTGTACGTTAACGACGGATCAGGGAGCCAAAGGCTGGGGAATGCACGGGGGACGAAATCAGGAAGCTATCGCCTATCTGAAGGGCAAACGGGTTTCGGAGGTGTTTCAACCCGCTGTGGGCGTTACCGATCCCAAAGCCCTGTCCTTTGATGTGCCCCTGCACGATCTGGCTGGTGTGATCCTGAATAAGCCTGTGTACGAATTGCTGGGACAGAAAAAACCCATCCTGACCAAGTGCTACAGCGGGATGATTTACTTCGATGAGCTGGAAACCAATGAAGGGCCCGTAAAGACAGCAACCGGAGGACTGGATAAACTGATCGAAAACTGTCGGCACGATTACGAGCTGGGGTATCGGCAACTCAAGCTTAAAATTGGTCGCGGCAATATGTGGATGCCGAAAGAAGAAGGGCTGAAACGTGATATTGAGGTGACTAAACGGGTGGCCAAAACATTCCCGGATGTCGAAATTCTGGTGGATGCCAATGACGGCTATACCGCAGATACCGCAATTGCTTACTTGAAGGGTATTGGTGATATTCCACTTTTCTGGATGGAAGAACCCTTTGCCGAAACGGTTGCCGACTACCAGAAACTGCGGTCCTGGACCAAAGCTAATAAGCCTAAAATGCTGCTGGCCGAGGGCGAAGCCAATCCCAATCAGGAATTATTACGCGAGTTGGGAGAGAAAAAACTGATCGACGTCCACCTGACTGACATCATAGGCTACGGATTTACTCCCTGGCGGAAACTCATGCCCGAACTTAAGAAAATGGGCATTCTAGCCTCACCGCACGCCTTTGGTGAATTACTCAAATCGTACTACTGCACGCATTTGGCGGGTGGACTGGGCAATACAACGACTATTGAAGGCGTACCCGCCACGAGTGAAGACATTGATTTTGGTAAGTATAAAATCGAAAAGGGAAAATTCATTCCTTCTCCGGATCCTGGCTTTGGTATGACTTTGCTTAAAAAGAGCTGAAGGACGGGAGGTTTGAAAGAGTTTAAGGTTTGAAGAGGTTGAAGTAGTTTCAGGTTTAAATCTTGCGTTGTAGAAATTGAGGGGAGAGTGAATAAATGAATTGTGAATCGAGTGCTCGGATAGGGTAACCCATGGGCACAGCTACCTGAGCACTCGATCTGGACTAGCGTTTACCAGGGGCTTATACCCGTTTCCGGAGCGTTGTCATCACTGAAGAATTGACTGGTTGGACCATCAGCATCCAGCAGAGCCGCTTTTACCACGCGACTGGCAGCATCTGCCACGGTACCGGTACCGTTGTGGTGATTGAAATCCGTGGCCGTGTAGCCCGGATCTACGGCATTTACTTTAAAAGCCGTATCCCGCAATTCATGTGCCAGCACAATGGTGTAGGCATTCAGGGCGGCTTTGGAAGTCGTGTAATAGGCTCCCTTCACGGCATAATACTTCCAGCTCGGATCACTATGCAGCGTTAGTGAACCTAAACCCGAAGTCACATTTACAATGCGGGGTGCAGAAGAAGCCCGGAGTAAATCCAGAAAAGCCTGAGTGGTCTTAATGACGCCGAAGAAGTTGGTTTCGAACACCTGGCGGAAGGTTTCAATGTTTCCCTCCGCAGCGGTTTGAGGAAATCCGCCGCTGATGCCCGCATTATTGATGAGTACATCCAGTGCCTGCGTTTTCTGTCCGAGTACTTCACGGGCCGCCTGAATGGATTCAGGTCGATCAACATCGATGGTAAGGGTTTCAACCTGGGTTAATCCTTCGGCTTTGAGTTGATCAACGGCCTGCTGGCCTTTTTGAGCATCGCGACTACCCAGATACACGTAATAGCCTTTCTGTAAGAGTTGACGAGCGGTTTCAAAACCAATACTTTTGTTAGCTCCGGTAATCAATACAGTCTTCATGTTTCAGTTGTTTTTTGTTGAGACAAAGGTAGAAGGGGCCCCTCCGCTCACTGAAACACATTTTTCGGTATTACTGGTACATTCTTCGGGTAGCTGCCCGATACTCGGCTGGGGTGACCTGCGTTTCCCTTTTAAAGAAGCGACTAAAATAGGAAGCGTCCGCAAAACCCAGTCCGAAAGCGATTTCCTTCAGCGATTGTTCGGAGTGAAACAGCAGTCGGCGGGCTTCCAGTACTAACCGATCATGAATATGCGTAATGGCTGATTTACTACTTTGGGCTTTGATGACTTCACTTAGATACCCCGCCGATACATGCAGCAGCGAGGCGTAATCACTGACCTGATGAAGTTGATGAAAATGCTTGTTGATTTCCGCCTGGTACTTTTTCAGAAGTTGAGTTTCCGCTGAAAAAGTCTTACGCTCAAATTGCTCCGTGTACAATCGGCTCAAATACGTGAGCAGCACCTGCAGGTAGGCCGACAGCATTCGCTGATGCCATACGCCCGAAGTCTGATACTCGGAATAAATTTTATCCAGCAAGTCTTCTACAAACACGACATCTGCTTCAGACAGAGCCAGTTCGTGCCCATTTTCCGGATTCTGGATCATTGGAAGAGTCCTTAACATCGTGTTTTCCTGCAAAGCCAGAAATTCCTGCGTAAAAGCAAAGGCAGTACCCCAGGTGGGTTTAGGCTCTTCCTTGACTGTAATCTGTTGCGGGGCAAAAAAATAGAAGGTCCGATCTTTCGGTTCGTAGGGAATCATATCTACCCAATGTCGCCCGCCACCCTGCCGAATGAATCCCAGCAAGTAGTAGTCCTTTCGGTGGGGAATCAGTAGTTCGGAGTGATGGGTGAGCGTTCCTTCAAATCGGGCCATACTGAATAGCGGGCTGCCTAGTACGGGGTCCTGCTCCAGGGTATAGAGGGGAATGGGTTGATCAGGAGTTATAAAATTCATTTTTAAAAAATACAAAAGTTCTGTTTACCTCTAACCGTACGGGCAGGCAGTATTGAATTCAGCATACCAGGCATGGGCAAGGGAGTCCCTACACGATTGACGTATAAGCTAACAAGGTAACGAATGTACGAATCAATACGCATTCAGAGGGCACTTCTCTTACGGGTAGAGGCGACAGAGCTATGATCCTGGGAAAACCTGCCTATGAGCTAAAGGAAGAACATTAATCACTATTTTTTCTAGCCATAATCATCAACTTTTCTAACCATTTCGCAAGAATATGGATTGGTTTACAACTAGAAATAGATACATAGATAAACACTTGAAAATCATTACTGGCATTTCAAAAAAAGCCCTTCAGTCTATTGCAGAAACCACAAATAATGACGTATTTGTTTCTGCAAATGTTTCTGTAAGTATATGGCTGTTTCATTTAACTACGAGCTTTCCCCTCGCTCCAATCGTGAAGGTCTGCACTCAATTGTATTACGCATCACCGTTAACCGAAAGCACAAACGAATCAAGACGGATGTCCTTTTAGAAAAGAAGTATTATAACCCTTCGGCTAAATACGGCGAATGGGTTCGAAGAACGCATGCTAAATATAGGCAACTCAATCAGCTCTTAACTCAGTTTATTGAGGAGTACCGCAATAAATACCTTTCCCTGGGGGATGATGTTCAGCCCGAACATCTCATTGGTAAACTAACCCAGCAGGGCATTACCCTGGCTACTGTATTTGACTTGATGCTGGAAGAGGCTACAATTCAGAAATCGATTTCAAATTACGAGCAGAAGCGGACCATCTACAATCATATCATTGCCTATTTTGGACCAGATACCCTAATCGAGGAAATTTCCACCGAGCAGGCTCAGAAATTTCAGGATTATCTGTTGTCTCACGCGGGCAACAACACCGTGCGGAATTATTTAAAGAACTACCATTCGATTTTTAAGAAAGCAGCAAAAAAATGGAAGCTCAAGGGCAATCCTTTCGAAGACATCGAATATCCCAAATCGCTTCCCGTACATAAGGCACGATTAAGGGAAAACGAAATTGACCTGCTCAGGCAGCTTCAACCCGTGGCCCCAACCAAAGGCCTGATCCGGGATGACAAGCTGGCCATCGACTTATACTTAATCTCGTATTATCATGCCGGCATTCGGGGTAAGGACATGTATTTGCTTCGGGTAGCGGATGTGAATTTCGAGACCGGCCGGATTTCCTATGTAATGAGTAAGAATAATAAAGCCCGGTCCCTGCCGATTCGAAAGGAGGCTTTACCCATTCTTTTGAAATATAAACGAGAAGGAGCAAAACCAGAAGAGTTCTTTTTCCCGATTCTGGATAACCATGCTCCTTATGCCTCCTACATAACTCCGGAAGAGCGGGGTAAAATGCCGTTTGAAGTTCGTAAGGTATTGGCCTCTAAAGTGGGCAATACTCGAAACCGGATCAATAAAGCCTTAGAGCGATTGACAAAAGACTTATTAAGCGGGAAGAAAATTACCTTCCATACGGCCCGGCATTCTTTTGCCGATAAGGCCCGCCGGATGATGAAGAAAGATCCGCGTATCACCATTGACGCCATACGGCTTTTGATGGCTCACTCCAGCTTTGATACGACGCAGCGGTATTTGGATAGCTTAGACCTGGAAGGGCAGGATATAGCTCACTCGGCTATTTTTGGTGATAATGAATAAAGCCCAGGTATCCGGGCTTTATTCATTCGGCTGCAATTCGCTTTATCTGAAGCTTATTCATGTACCGAATCAGCTCATACTCCGTTTCCCCGATCATGAGTACGTACCTGGGCTTGTGCCCCATCTCTCTGCGTATCTCCAGTTCCTTTTTGGCTAGGGCACCTGCCAGACGAAGCAAAAAACCGGATTGGTCCACAGCAAACTCAAACATCAAATCTTTGATGCCGAGGTACTGGGCGACGAGTGCTTCGAGATGGGTCATAAGGCTTATAGCTACTTTCGGTCCTGAAGGTACTTGGCTTCAGCTAAATCAATTCTAGCTTTTTGACCATGTTTTTCCAGTAAGAATAGGAGATTACTACCACTGATAAGTGTAATAGGCTTGTTTTTAGCAAACTCGATGGAGTCTGGTCCAAAATCAGCTGTTGTAACCAAAATGCCTTTGTTTGCTCCTTCATTCATGACGGTTCCGTATAAGTCACGGACTGCTGATACGCCAACTGTATTGGTATACCGCTTGGCCTGAATCACTATCTTACCGCCACGAATTGGATCAGGGTCGAAAGCAACTGCATCAACACCTCCGTCTCTACTGGCACGGGTGACCTTAACTTCACCACCCTCAGTGCTGAACTCCTTTTCGAAGAGTTCCCGGATCAGGTGCTCAAAGTCCTCCCATTTCATAGCCGCCAAGTTGAAGCCTTCATCTATTTGAGACGAGACCTCATACGAGGCTACAAAGCGCTTATCATCCTTATTAAGCTGAACTAATGGTTTGATGGCCGGAATACCTGCAAGCTTACTACCACTGACGCCTTTTAAGTTTTTAAAACAAAGCTTAGGATCAACCCGGCTTAAATCAATAGCCATAAACTCATCCTTATGCGTTTGAAGAGACACAATGCAGTTGTTTACGTTATTGCCAGTAGCCTTGTTTACTGCATTAACCCAGCCGTTAAACACTATCGTGTAAAGAGCATCGGCTTTATCAGCTTCAAAAAGCTCGTGGATCGTTCGAAGCGTGATATTATATATCGTAGCGTCGTATAGCTTTTCATATTGACTGTCAGAGAGAAACGATTCTTTGAATTCGCTTTTAGAAGTTATGTACTTTAATTCAGTAAGTCTTGGCAATGTGTCAGGAGCCGGAAGTACATACTCCACAATCAGAAGCTTTGTTTCTGGATTGTATTCCAAGTCAAAGTCTTTTGAAAAAAGGTCAAAGTATTCCGAATTGTTAAGCACTAGCTCGCAATATTCAATCACCGATACGGGGTCTTTGCTTAAATACAAGCGCTCTAAGTGATCGATGTTCTCATTATATGCGGTCTGCTTTTCGTAATAAGCTTCCTTTTCCTTGTTCCATTCGTCTTCAGCTTTTTGAGCTTTCTTCTCTATAGACTGAATTTTCTTTTCATAGGTTTGCTGGGAGCGGTAGTGAGCCTGCTCAATCACTTGGTTGTTATCTTCTACTTCTTTTACCTTCGCTTCCCAATCTTTAACTGCGACATTGAAGAAGTATTCTGCCTGCTGCTGTTTTTTCTCTCTGGAAGACTTAAGAATCTTATCAAAAAAGGAAAGAGTAGGTTGAAAGTTAGCTAAGTTTGGTTTTTCGGGTAAGGCCGAATACTCTGGGGGCTCTGGAAGAGGTACTTTGCCAATCTCACTAAGAATACCAGTTTTAGGATTGACAGCGTTGAATACCTTATGATCTTTCAATGTATTCCAGTCAACTGTATCATCAACATCCAGAGTATATTTTAAAATATTTTCAGTTCTATACAAAGCCATTTTAGCTTCATTAGTAACTTCTTCTGCATGCTGAGTGCCAAAGTACTTTTCTGTAGCTTTTTTAGTTTTGGCATCAGTTCTTGCCCATTGTTGGTCCCATTTCTCAAACTGGGCATCAACTTTATTGTCAAGAATCATATCGTCTTTATCCTTTAGGACTCGATACGTTCTTAAACCCAAGTGCTGAATTTCGGCAATGTAAATGGTATCGTAGCTACGATTGTAGTCTTCCGAGTACTTAATTTCATGAAGGTGGGAGTAGTCTTCTTCCATTTGTAATTAATTAAAAATTAAAAAAAAGTATGTTAATTAATCAAAAATATTTTTTATAATTCTATTAAAAAAAAATGTTTCTTTTTCGTAACCATCTGAAATATTAGAAAACCCACGAACAGTTAAATACACAGTTGACCCAATTGATACATAATCAATGATTTGGTTAGATTGTATTAATTGAGAAACTTGGGTTTTTACTAAAAACCAACAAGCAAATAGAGCAAACATTGCTTCAATGATCCCATACCAGAATTGTTGCTTCTTTTTGAAATAGAATAAAAGATAACTTATACATACTATAAAAATAAATCCATAGGGAAACACTCCGGCTTCTATTTTATTTGGATCTATAGGATACCCAAATTGATTGAATAATCCCATAATTAAAAAAAAGAGGCTCCTATGTATGAAATAACGACAAGCAAATATTTGATTATTGAATTTTTCATGTAAAGAACTGTCATTCTAAACATAGTACTAAAGGTAGATATGCCTACTAAAAGCCAAAATAGGCAATCGCAACTAGAGAAATACGTAAATATTCTAACCATAATGGCTATGTCGATATGAATATTTTTAATTTTTATTATTAACTATTTTCATCTGATAATATAATTTTTACTTAAAATTATATTATCAGATAAGTATTTGAGCTGCAATTATATAATTATTAAAGGGGTTATAACTGATTTTGACCCCTTTAATAATTATATAATTTTAGTCTTTGTCAATTAAATCTTTAAGGTGTTGTTCATGGAATTCACAAAAATGGCTAGCATCTGAATCATTGGGTGATTCATCTACCATTGCTACTCCGCAAACGTCGCAACTAGTTAGTGGGTACTTTTCCATCAGCATTGAAAGTACGAACCTTTGTTTCGCAGACAATGCTCCAGGTCCCTTATCAATAGCTAATGCAAGAATTCCTTCTTCCTTCTCATCTCTTGCATAGTCTTGTAATAACTCTAGGTAATCATCAAAATGTTTGATTGAATCTCCTCCTTCCATAGATTCAATAGTGCGATCAATATCCAAGTAATTAGGTAAATCCATGATTTTAGTTAAAAGGTGAGATAATTGATTATGAATTAATTGGGTTCAGGTTGAAAATTGAATGGGAATTGTATTTGTTAATTAACTTTATCAAGGCTAATTAATGTTAATCCATTTTTATTAAGTTTTTTATAAGTGACTTCAACGGTTTCATCCCAATGAAGTTTAACAATGTCATTTAAACCTTCTGGAACATTTAAAGTTAAAAATTTAGAGCTTGAAATATAAATTCTGATATTATTTTTAATCGAATTAGCTCCTCTAAGTTCACCTTTAACTTTCAATTCTTCTCTATCATCAAATTCGTCATTTTTAATAGTTATAGATTCATGAATTTTGTATGAACTTTTTCTCAAAGATACTTGCTTTTCACGGCCTTCTCTTGATATTGTAAAGCCTACTTGATTTACAATTTTTCCATCTGGAGCTAAAGCCTTGGTTAGCGATGTGAAATTGTTTAAATAGTTTTCGTCTGGAATCATTTCTTTTAAAGCTATGGAGTCTTCTTTTTCTATCAATTCAATTCCAGTCACTATTTCGTTAATAAGTTGCTTTTGGAAAGAGTATACGTCATAGCTTGGGTCAAAAGATTCAAAGAGAGATATTTGATGTAAGTTATCTATTTTGCCAAGTTTAATTTTTAAAGCATAACTTGCCGCTTGTGGCACTCCAAGGTAAAAGGTTACTAGGTCTCTAATGTTCTTATCAGGTTTACCCTTAGTTCTATAAGGTAAACCTTGTATTCTCTCGGCACTCCTTATAACTAGGTGCTCTACCACAGTTATTCTTTCATTCACTTGTTTGGCGGGTGCAACTCCATATCCAATTCCAGGACCGCTGAAAGATAATTGAAATTCAGCTGTACTGACAAGTTCCTCTTTGAGACTAAGGTGCCTGTGGAAATTTATATCTTCGTAAAGATTCTTTAATTCTTCTAAAATCTCTGTTGGTGCATTGCCTCCAATACCATAGCCAATCATTTGTTCCGCATCGCGATATAAGTGAGCTTTCATTGCTAGAGAAGCCGCACTTCTAAAAATCACAGAGCGAGTTGGTTCGTTTTCCAGTTGATTTAATAATGACAATGCTACAATTTTCTCCATTGCAAAAGCATCGCTGTATAGACTTAAGCTATCAGAGACACGCCCCTCATCTTTAGCTTTCATAGCCAAAGATGACAGTCGCATAGCTTCAATATGTGTAGCTTTTATGTTAACCTTCTCGCTCATTTCTTTATAAAAATTGCAGCTGGTTTGCTAAATTCAACAATTGATACATAAGCGGGAATATTTGTGCTATCAGAAGCTTCAGTCTGTTTTTTCTTCACACTGAGTCTGTACTGGGGCTTATTAGTTTGAGTTTCTTTTAAGATTCCAGAAATTTCAAGTCTTGCACCCAACCCAAAGCTTTCATTTGTGTTCGAAAGCCACATGTCTACTCCATCTCCTGTTTCTGATAGTAAAATTTCATCGAATGGAGTATACTCGCAAACCATGTGTACAGTTATGGCCATTGCACCAAAATCGGTTGTTTTCTTTCTATCCCGGTAAGTTTTGTTTAACCTTTCATCGTTCGGAATATTCCATTTTAATTCTAATGATGTATCCCCGTCTTGATTAGACACAGCTAAACTTATACCAGATGCATGGCCTTGCGAATAAAGACAATGGGCAGCACTTTCAGCCATGTGAGAACAATAACCTGGTGTTAGGGAGGATACACGACTAAAGTCTTCAAGTACAACAATGCTCATAGTTACAAATAATTTTCCAATGGTGGAGGCTAAAATTTGAAATTTGATTAAAAAATATAGATAATAAATAAATTTATTATTCAAATGTATTGACATTGATTAAAGGATGGCATAAGTTTGAATCATTAAAATAACCACCGCTTAACTATTTGTCCACTATGAATGACCGCTGCACCCAACACAAAAATGAGTTACTTGAAATACAATCTCCCGAGCTTTGGCAGCAGGACATCAAATCCACGCTGACCCGTGCTCTGGCAACACCTGATGTGAACCTTACCCATGAAGAGCGGGTGTTACAGAATGACCGACTTATCGCTTTGATGTGTGCTTGCTGTAAGTATAGCGTAGCAACGAAAGAATAGACACAAGGAGCCGCCACTCTTTGAACATAGACTAACTAATTTGCTACTTTACATGAAAGTATAGCTCCCGATGACAAGTCTATCAGGCCTTCTGCGTAACTAATATCAAGGGCACCAAAGCTGTTTTTGGCCCTAAATTTCGTTGCAACATGAATAGTACCTGAGGTAACTTCAAAAACAGTATTTTCATGATCAAAACTTCCAGGGTCTTTCAATTGTGATTTAATCTCCCTTTCCCAATCTCTATTTCTGCCGGTTTTGAAGTAGCGGCTGGCCATAGCCTTATCTCTGGCATTGCCTAAAATTTCTTGACGACGATCGTTCCTTTCAATTAACGCTTTTCTATTCCCCAGATTATTACGGACTTGACTGGCGAAATAAGTATTGATGTGAGTGTTATTGAAAAATTTAGGGTATTTACCCTTTTTGATTGAATCCGTGGTTGACTTTCGAAGATTGATTATAGTTTGTTCAAGAAATTCATCCTCTGTAGCTTTTATAAGCGTATCACGGACCAATCCTAGTCTTCCTAGTTTGTCTTTATGTTTACTGTTTTCGATAATGGAATCGGCGTAAGCTTTGGCTTGAAGGATTTGATCATCATTAACTAATCCAGTGACGCGTTTGATGTGGGCTGGTTCTGATCGTTTGACTGCCTTACGGGCGTCATCTTCTATGAAAGAACTATAAAGTATGTAAGCTAGAAAAATGCCAAATACAGCAAAAATCAAAAAGGTAATGACATTACCTGATGAATCTTTGCCAGCAACCTGGTTTGGAGATGTCTTAGATACTTGAGGCGGGATTGATGGAGCAATATTTATCGCTTCAGAATGTGGCTGATAGCCTAGTATGACTGCTTTTTGCTTTTGTACTTCTTCATCCGTAAGAATACCCTGCTCTTTGAGGCGTGCGAGACGCTCCAGAGCTTCAATTTGATCGGCGGACATATTGGCGGTTAAGTTAAGGTGTATCGATAGGGTTTTCTTTAATATACGTTCAATAGTAGAAGGTTATCAGCAAATCTTAAAACCACTCGTCGAAATATTGTAAAATGTTATTTCGAGGAAGAATTCTGGTCATACAAGTTTTTAAAGTAAGCTACTTGGTTTCTGCAATCTGCCAGATCAACCTCACGGTTTTTCAGAAACGAAGTCAATAGTTCGATCTGCTTGTCTTTCTCTTCTACGAGGCGACTCCACCCATCAGCACCCATCCCACCTTTGTACTCTTGGTTACTTTCTGCAACAACACCTGTAAGGTCTTGGTTATTTTTTGTGTAATTAACTTCTCTTTGGTCGGTCAGGCCGTACAGCCAGTCTAATGAAACATTATAAATATCAGCTATTTTCTTAGCCATTGGTATTGATATACTTTGTTTCCCTTGCTCAATAGCAGCAACTGTAGAATGTGAAAGACCAAACTTCTCGCCAAAAGTTCTTAATGTTTCAGTCCCTCTTAGTTCTTTAATACGCTGTGATTCAGGATTTTGCATTTTTATAGAGCATGATAAGTGAAAATATTTACACAAATTATTGCATTGTACACAAATTATGTAAACATTTGTAATGTCAATGTGATGCAAAACAAATGCAAAATGAAGGAAATCCCAACAAATTACGACCAAACGGCGAAAACGAGCCCTTTTCTGGTCTGGGTGACGGATTACCGGAAATTGAATTTCAACGACAAGTCAGAATTCATTGATCGGTTTTTAACTCAGCAATTTGGAGAAAAGAAGAAGAAATACGGTCGCGGAGTTCTTCTTCAATGGGTTCGTAAAAATCCTCCTACAATGCCTCCTTTGGAAGTTGCTAAGTGGTGTACTCAAGAGTTAAAAAAATGCATTCGGAAATAGAAGCCCTTTCAAGGGGTGAGGTAATTAATCCTACTACTGAAATAGCACTATGAATACGCCCGCTATTCAACTCATTACGATGCAGCCTCAGGAATTGAAGGCGATGCTCAAAGAAGCAGCCGTACTGGCTATACGCGAATACGCTGCCACGCTTCCACCGGCTCAGGAAGTTTTCACCAAAGAAGAGGCTGCCAGTTACCTGCGGCTACTGTCAGCAAACGGTAAACCCAATCCTCAGGCCATTGACCGCCTGCGTCGGGAGGGCAAGCTGGAAGCCGTTGAGGATGCAAAAACGGTACGGATTACTAAGAAAGCCCTGGACAACTACCTCCGGGAGTATAAATCAGCATAAGGTCTCTGTACTCGCTGACTTGGCGGTAAGCGAGTAAGTTAAAGTGGAGTAATGCTACTGCCTTGGGGCTGTGCCCTGAGGCGAGTACAGAGACCACCACTATTTCTCGATCATGGAAAACTATTTGATTACCGTAATCGATCCACACCTGAATGTAACGGTATACCACACCATGAAACCTATTCAGTACCAGAGCATCTACTATCACAAGTACAAGGCTCAGTTTATCCCCGCTTATAAAACGCTGTTCATTAGTCTGAATAAAGCGTACTGGCAATGGAAGAGGGGAGTACAAGATTTAGACTTTTTGCTACGGGTCATTGGCGAGCAGTGTCAGCGGCTTACTGAAAAGGACTGGGCTAAGACGAAATGGCAAGAGGTCGAAGGTCTCAAGCGTACCGAAGTTCAGGTTACTTACGACGATATTCTGATTGCCCGTTTTTACTAATCACATTTAATTTTCTACTACCATGCATCTGATCCTTACCGCCACGCGGGATTTGCGTAGCTATGTCGCCTCTTTGTCCATTGTGAAAGCGTTTGCGTTTCGCTACAGAAGTAGCTGGGCCGTTTTAAAAGGCACCTGGGACTCGGATGAGGAGTTCGAAGCCGGAGCCATCACGCTCTGCATTGCGGGTACGCTGGCCGGATTCTCCCTTACGGTATATCTGATCGCGTTCTACTTTGAGGCCCCCGACTGTCTGCTGGCGGTGTTTTGGAGTCTGTTTTTTCTGGGCGTATTTATCGTTGGACTCGTGCTCGCCCACCGGGTAAGTCAATGAAAAAGAAGCTGCTGCACGTCGCTATCATCGTCCTTAGCGTATATGTGCTTTACAAAACACTTCTTCCTTTTTTTATGAAACAGGCACTCATTCTCATCACTGGCGTACTCCTCACTTCCTGCGGCTGTGATTCCTATGAACAGGAAATCAAAGACTTACGCTGGCAGAACCATAACCTGCAAGCTCAGAATAAAGTACTCTCTGACTCGCTCAATTCCACGTTGCTATTGTTACAGCAACCCAATGGGCCGGGGATGATTCTGGAAGAGTAAGAATAGGACAAGGTGGCTGAATTGGAAAGGCAGTTACGGTGCACAGTAATGGATCAATAATCATGCAGCGTTCAGACTACGTGAGCAAAGACTAAGCAGATTGAAAACGGGTGAAGTCCCCAGGCCGAAAGGCTGTCTAGCTTAAACGCTCTGAAAGAGCCCCTCTGGTTATTTAGGTCTTGCAGGTTCGAATCCTGTCCTTGTCACTTGAATCCCAAACTTAACTACCTACATGAAATATTTAACCACCTCTTTTCGGACCGACGTTGATCCACAATCGGGCAAGCTGAAAACTTTCAAAGACCTGCGTTTAGCCGAGGCCGTCAGTATTACCGACGCCGAAGCCACAACCGTTCAGTACGCAGGATCCGGAATAAGTGTTGATGCGGTACGCAAGTACAAGGTATCCGAGATTATTTACAATGAAAATGACAGTAGTCTGCCCTTTTATAAGGCCATTGTAGGCATTGAAACCTTTAATGAAAAGAGCAAGAAAATCAAGCTCACCAAAACGGTGGTACTCGTCCAGGCTAACAGTGTACTCGATGCCGTGGCGGATGTGATCGCCGCCTGGGGTAAGTCTACCGACTGGGAGATTTTGGAAGTCAAGAAAACGCCGATTCTGGAAATCATCGAACCAGCCAAAGCAGCTTAACGCATCTATTCCCTGCTCATCCGTTAGAAAACGGATTGGGTTGGATCAACGACTCACCGGCTGGCTTTGCTGGCCCGGATGAGCAGGGAATGCCATACCTTAATTTTCATAAATCAATGAACAATCAACCGGATGTACAAGGGTTTGTAGGCTGGCTGGATAAAAATCTATCCAAGTACTATTTCTTCAAAGTAGAGGGTGGGATGCTTGCCATCATCAAGCAGTTTCGTATGCCCGATGGCCTTTTAAAGGAAATGCAGAATAAGAGTTTCCTGGTCAAAGAAAAGATCATTCGCAAAGGGGATAGCGGCTGGCAGCTTGGTAAAAGCTGGACGTCAACGCTTCTTATGCCGGCGGCCATCGAAGTGATTGTGGATGATTTGGTGGGTGATCAGAAAGCGGACGTGACTGGACCTTTTATTAACCAAGGAGGGGAACCCTTCTTCATTCTTAATCCGGAGCCGAATCGGATTGCAGCCCCTGGACTTCAACTGTCGCCTGAACTGTTAGCTACTCTTAAGCCTCGGGAGCGAATTGTATGCCCAACGGATCAGAACGTCGAGGCTGAGCAGCTAATGTTTCTAGTCGCTGTAGGCGGTGAAATTAAAGTAGCCCTCGGGATTGAAACGGCCCGCTCCGTGGCTTACACGCTCATGAAACAGCATAACGTGTCTTGTGCTACACTTTACCGTCAAGAACGGACTATCACATCACCTGATCAGTTTTAATACCGCCTTGTGCCGTGACTATTTTCGACTACTTAAATCAGTTCTACGAGTGGAAAAGAAGCCAAGGGAAAGGGGCCTCCGATGCGGCCACAGCCCTTTACTTCTACATCCTCAAAGAAGCCAACCGTCAGTTTTGGCCGCAACTGATTACAGTAGCCAAAAAGGGAGCAATGGAAGAGAATGGCTGGGGCGGAGAGAACACTTATCTAAAAGCACTACGTATCCTGCGTGACGGGGGGCTGATTCAAATTAAGCGTCCGGAACGCAATGCAGCTACTCCTGCACTTGTACGTTTATTGATAACCGTTAGCACATTAAATATTGATGTCCTGAAAAATTCCACAGCATCAAATATTGATGCTCTGAATGTTGATGAAACCGACAGCACATTAAAAAGTGATGCTCTGAAACTAGTAAGCACATCAAATATTAATGCCCTGAATGACCAAAGTGAGAATTATTCAGAAATCAGCACATCAGAAAATGATGCTCTCAATTATTGCACGACATCAGAAAGTGATGCTCTGGAAGAGGTTAGCACATTAAATACTGATGCGGTCAAGGGGACTATAGGGGTTATTAATACTTCTTCTAAAACTTTAGAAAAAGAAAACTTAGAAGAAGATAAAAAAGGCGATTCTGAATTTTTCGAAACAGGTGAAACGCCGCCCTTTGTCAAGGCCAATCGGGAGAAGATCAAAAACCTCATCCCCGTGGGCCCTTCTCCAGAGCAAATTTCCGAGTGGCTGTTTGAAAATCCCAGGTGCCGCGAGCACGCCTGTTTGAAAATCAAATCGATCAAACGGGACTCGGACGAAGACTACCGCGAGTTCATCGCTCACTTCATCCGCTTCAACGGTGCCCGGGGTGTGCAGTGGGACAGCTTCGAGCTGGCCGCTGAACACTTCATGAAAATGATCTCCAGCCTCAACGGCTTTAACCCAGCAAAAGATAACCCGCAAACGCATGGAAAATCAAAACCAAAGTCCGGCTCCCTTATCCCAGTTGCTAGTGAGCCACGGCCCAAACCAGAGCCGGGACCAAGAAAGCCCGGGAAGTTCTCAGGAGTCAAGCTATGAGCTGCTTAGCGAGGACGGCCTGCCGGAGCTTTCCGCCGCCGAAATGCAGGAGTTTTACCGAATTCTGGGAAGAGAGCCCACCGAAGGAGAAATCTTCAAGCAGCGGGGCTTTAAAAAAGAGCGGCAGGATGCCTACCGACGAAGAAGGGCCTATCTGGACGCCATCCGCATGATCCGCCCCCCACGGCCCGAGCTTTCCTCAACCGACATTTACCATCTGGTTTGCCTGTCGGGCCACAGCCTATCCAAAGCGGAGCACTGGGAGAAGCCCTTTACGCCCGATGCCTACGAAGAGGGAATACTCCAGCTGCTGTGTCTGTACTTTGCCCGGGACCCTCGCTTTGAGCACGAAGGACGCAGGCTCCGGCTCAACTACTCGCTTTCCAAGGGAATCCTGCTTTCAGGACCACCCGGATCCGGAAAGACGGTGCTGATGAAACTCTTTGGCAAGCTGGAAGTAGGCGAGCGTCACTTTGCCATCGAGCCCTTTAGCCTGGTATCGGTTCGGGACGTGGTCGAAAAGTTCAAGAGTGCCAAAAGCGGAGGAGAAGAGGGAATAGGTCTTTACACGCTACCGATTCCCAACGCCTACCGCTCCCAGTATTGGCATGACTCAATTGGTTGGTGCTTTGATGATCTGGGTACGGAAGGCGAAGGCCACCACTTTTCCGACCGTCAGAACGTAATGCAGGGGCTGCTGGAAAAGATCTACAGCAAGTGCGTCGGACAGTACTTCCGCTTCCACGCCACGACTAACGGAAGCCTTGAGGATTTAAAAACCGCGTATGGCGGGCGATTAGCGGACCGGATAGGGGAGATGTTCAACTGGATACAGTTCGAGGCTTCTGGCCCAAGTCTGAGGCCTTCTGTAGAGTTTGGTAATGAAAACTAACCTTGGAAAATTAAGCAATGGAAAAGATGTATGCAGTCATGGCCATGCTGGGAGGCTTTGGATACGTAGCCTGGCTTTGCTGGGAGTTTCGCCGGGCGATCGAGATCCTGAATGCGGAAGAGGAGCTCAATCACCATCCCGAGGATGAGGCCTGGTTAATTCAAAATCAGTTTATCAACCCTAAGCAGGCTTCTCAGGTAGAAGCATAATAAATCCCAGCCAGACCCCAGCTGAGATTTATGCTTTAGCCAAAATGAACCGCTGAGTCAAAGCAGCCCTGCGATTGTCATTATTCGACGGCAAAGGTGCGTCAGTGATTTTCTGCATGAAATGACTTACCGCATATGAAATCAGTAAAAGAGTTCTCTTCAATTCAATCATCATGGACGTAACAGATGTCATCCGCTGCCCCGACTGCGGACACGTTCAGCACGCGGTAATCCGGGATAGTTACCCCTTTCCCACCTACCTGCACGACTGCGAAATGTGCGATTACACCATCCAGGAATCCGAGTGGATTTCCGTAAAAGACGAGGAGGTACCCACCCATGAATAACTATCAGGAGTTCTTAGAAAACAAGATCGCTCACACGCCCAAAGCGGGCTTTGCGGTCAGTGAATCGGAGATCAATCCGATCTGTTTCCCGCACCAAAAA
>NZ_NMPS01000024.1:0-1183 GCF_002261125.1 Siphonobacter sp. BAB-5385
CTGAAAGGTCAATTTTCCCTTTTTGCCTCTGGAATTCTCAACCGACCTATGTAGTAATTAGCTTTCAGGTTTAAACCTAGCGTTTGGGGGACGTACTTATCATTAATTCGGGTAAAACTAGGCTTAGGGGTGTACCATAGATCGCTTCCAGTCCGACACTTAACCGAGGCGTGGGATGGTAAAGAACGCCTGTCCGAAACTGCACGGTAGCCTTGATTGTTGGGAATAGAGATCCTCCTTGGCTACCTCCAGGCATCGCTCCTCCAGGTTGCACCAACTACTCGAGCCCGGAAACTCGGCTCCCAGGGCTCCACTGACAGTCCATTCAAAGGGATTAAACCGAATAAGCCGCTGTTCTAATAAAGCTACTAAAGTGAAGAAGTTTTCTCTTCGGCTTACTTTGGCAGATAGTGGTTCAATGGTATATTCAGGATAATAACGAGTAAAATACGTTCGGCGGTAACCCCAAAGGGCTCCTATACGAAGCTGGGTCGGTTCACCATAGTCAAATCCTAACCAAAAACTAGTCTGTATGCCCGAACCCCAGTGTTGGTTTGATTGGTAGTGATGAGGATTTACAATTGATGCTTTACTCCATAGGGGCCCATGCTCAATCGATAACTGTGCATGAATAAAAGGGCTAAACAGTATTAATAAAATAGCAGTAAGAAAGTATCGTAGCATAGGAAGGCATAACTAGAGGTCTTTTTTAACCCAATTCTTTAAAATAGTATCGGCTTTTATGACATAGCGAATGTTGTAGGCCAAAGTTCTTGAAAAGCCGTCACTAACGGAAACTAGACTTGGCTCACAGTCACTTTTCCAGGTATAAAGCCTACAACCAACAGTTCGATCTGAAGAAAGATATTGTGAATTGTAACGAAGAATAATACTATCATGAGCTGCTAAGGGAGCAATCAGCAGCGAATCATATTTGATATTCTTATCTTCATCTTGTAAGCGTATGGCTAGGCGAGGAATTAATTCAGAGGTTTCGTTTACAATAGTAAAGGAAGTGTACGCTCGATCTTCAATTTCCGAGAAAGGTGTCTTACAGGAAGCAAAAAGGAAAGCCAGCAGCAAAAGGCTGGAGAACGGAATTCGCATTATTTACTAATCAGGTTGGTGAAAGGCTAAAGGTACGTCTTACTATATTATCTATTAAAGGCATGTTCGGTTAACA
>NZ_NMPS01000266.1:0-1177 GCF_002261125.1 Siphonobacter sp. BAB-5385
AAACGGTTTTAGGAAAGGCAATATCGAAGTAAAAGCGGGAGCCCTGACCCTGCTGACTTTCCACAAAGATCTGACTCTGATGCAGACTCAGCAGCAAATGCACAATGGCCAGTCCCAGTCCCGTGCCCTTGAATTTGCGGGTCGTGTCGAGCGAGGCCTGGGAATACTCCTCAAAAATCTGCTTCAAGGACTCCTCAGGAATGCCAATGCCCGTGTCCTGCACTTCAAAGCGAAGCCGGTAACTCTCGGGCGTCGTCTCCAGAAGTCCCACCCTCAAGCTCACGCTGCCCTGCTGGGTAAACTTGATGGCATTCGTCAGCAGATTGCTCAGAATTTGCGTGAGCCGGGTGGGGTCGCCGAGCACCTTCTCGGGCAGAGTCGTATCCACCTGCTTGATGAGTTGCAACTGCTTTTTGGCCGCCAGAGGCTGGTGAATCTGAATGACTTTTTCCGTCAGTGATCTGAGATCAACGGGAATTTCCTCCAGATAGACCTTGCCCGCTTCGAGTTTGCCGTAGTCGAGCACTTCGTCGAGCAGCGTATGCAGGGTTTGGGAGGAGAACTCGAGTAGCTCGATCAGCTCGCGTTGGGAGGGGGTCAGGCTGTCTTCTTCCATAGCCAGCAAACCCACCGAGCCGATGATGGGGCTGAGGGCATTGCGGATTTCGTGGCTCATGGTGGAGAGGAAACGGGCTTTGGCCTGACGGGCTTCTTCGGCTTCGGCCCGGGCCCGTTCGGCCTGAAAGTGCTTGCGGCGAAGTTCCAGCAGCATGACCACCTGGTAGGAGAGGTCTTTGAGGGCTTGTAGCTGATCTTCGCTGAGCTGCTTGGGTTTTTCATCGATCAGACACAGGGAGCCTAGCGGGTACCCTTCTGGATTGACCAGCGGAATACCGGCGTAAAAAATCACCCCCGGCTGACCTATGGTGAACGGATGGTCATGAAAACGTTCGTCCTTCCGCATATCGGACACAATCAGTGGAATTTCAGGTTCCAGAATAGCATGGGCACAAAACGAAAGTTCACGCGGAATTTCAGTAGCTTCGATACCCTTTTTTGATTTGACCCAGTGCCGGGTGCGGTCAATGAGCGAAATCATACTGATCGGGGTACCACATATCTGGGAAGCCAGCCGCGTAATGGCGTCGTAGGCCATTTCGGGCAGGGAATCCATAAT
>NZ_NMPS01000025.1:0-4787 GCF_002261125.1 Siphonobacter sp. BAB-5385
TCCAGAGGCAAAAAGGGAAAATTGACCTTTCAGGGTTTTACTCAACATACAAACACTTATATAACAGCCTAGTATACACACGTTAACTAATAAATCGAATCAACCTTTATGAAGCATTTCTTATTACTTCTTTTGTTGTCGAGCTTATTGTCGTGCTCTGACAAATCCAGAGAAAACGTGGACCCTGCCTATGAGTACGAGATCAACGAGCGTTCTCTCATACTCAAGGATTTATTCGATGATCCTGAACCTTACACTGTTGAATTTTACAAAGCTGATAGAAATACTACTTCTCCAAGGCTAATAATCCGTTGTCTAAACACAGAAGTAGACATGAGAAAGCCCTATGCGATGGCGAAGGATAGTTCCTTCCACGTTTACTACTGGAGAGGATATACTTTTGACCGAGATAATGACTTGATGAAGATCTACTTTTCACCCGAATCAAAGTAAAAGGCCGTTATAACCTTTTACAAACGACCATATAAGACATATAAAATTTCTGTCCAAGCCTTTTTAAGCGGAAATTTTACCAGTCAAGAGGCATTCATGATCCTTTCAAACACCGATCTGGCTACAACTCCAGCCCCTTCTATCTAGCCAGGCAGCTAGTGGCTGTCTTTGTCCCACACAGCCATAGTTTTACCATCAAAATAAGGCTTTGCGAGTGGGCGTGCCGGGGATGACGAATGACTGGATTTCCCGCCAGCAATAGGTTTAAGAGCTTTCAACTAGCTTTCCTCTCCTGGACAACCCCTCCTTACTTTTCGGCCATTACCGGGACTATGACCGCATCCCCTTTTACGCTAAACTGATACACTCCGGCTTTTTTATCCCATTGTTTGACGACGGGTACGATCCGCGTCCGACGGGGGCCGACTTTCTCGGATGAGTTATGAATGTGGTACACGTAATATAATTGCTTGTCGATTCCTTCAAACAAATCCCCATGCCGGAGCCATTTTCGCCAACGATCGATCGATGAATGATCGGGTTATTTTTATACTTTACCCAAGGCCCGTAAGGCGAATCGGCCACCGCATAGCCAATCGCATAATCAATATTCTGAAAATGGTTGGCCGAATAAAACAGGTAATACTTATTCTTCAATTTTATCACCGTAGGCCCTTCCATGATGGGTGCTGATTGATACTTAGGCGTTGCCTCCCAGGGCTCGGTCTGATTAAAACATCGTTTCAGGGTTTCGGCTTTGATGGTTCCGGTTTTCAGGTCGAACTCGGCCACATACAGGTAATTCCCCTGATCAAAGCGTACACTGTAGAGGTAGTATTTCCCATCGGTATCCTTAAAAATATAGGAATCGATATTTTTCTCAGAGCCATCAATCGGGCCCACTTCTTTTTGCCGGTACGGACCCAATAATGATGTTGACTGGGCCAATACGGTTTGTTCATCGGCGGTATACGTCAGATAATACAGGCCCTGATCGCTGAATAGTTGGGGTGCCCAGAAGCCCTTGCTGCCGAACGTATGGTCGCCTTTAGTCAGGATCATACCCAGCGAATCCGTGGCCTTCGCGGGTATCCTCCAGGTTTTCAGGTCTTTTGACTCTAACAAAGCAAACCCCTGCGGTCCCGCGTTTCCCCCTTGTGAACCGGTTAGGTAATACTTGCCTTTTTCCACATGGATGGTTACATCAGCAAAAAAAATCTCCTTCTTTTCCTGGGCAGATGCCTCCAGGGCAGCCAGTAAAAGCATCGAATACATTAGAATAGCTTTCATTTTTTGGATTACAGCTTCGTATAAATCATTGCCCCTCGAGTCGTTTTAAAACAGGTAAGTCCTTTTCCCCTTCAGCCGGTATCAATACACTTATGCTATCCATGGGTGAACCATCCAGCACCACGCTTCCGACTACTTCGGTTTGAATCCATCGTCGCTCTGAATGGACTTCTTTTATAGGCTTCTCCGTCAATGATCCGGCAAGAATACATGCTCATCTTATTAAAAATGAAGAGATGAGTGGAGTACTGGTTTGCCAAAATCCTGTTGTACAATCAATCCTTATGCAAACTCAGGGGTGAACAAAAGTATATCATTCTCTTGAAGGTGTATTTTGATTGGTAACTATTTACAGCAGTTTGTTTGTAAAATGCCATAAGTGCGAATTGTTAGATCAGGAAGTCAAGATTCACATTGCAAAGCTCTGAGCCATAAGGCAACGTATACACTTTAAGAAAATATTATAGTAGTACTACCCTATTTACTAGAACATGGAGTCAGAAAAATTGAGTTTAAAGACATCAAACAATCTTTGTTTTTAAAAAATTGCTTGATGCTAAATACTTAACTCTTCAGACCATGCTGAATAGCATAGCTAGATACAGTCAATCGATGAACTCCAAGTATCCGAGCTATTGCACTATAAGAGACTTGTTTATCTAGTAACTCTCTAATTCTCTTATCCTGCCCGGTAAGTTTTGTCTTCGCTGACTTACTTCCTATCGGACGCCCTAGCACTACTCCTTCTGCTTTTTTGCGAGCCAAAGCTTCCTTTGTTCGCTGAGAGATCAGGTTTCGCTCAATTTCAGCAGATAAGCCAAAGGCAAAAGCTAATACCTTTGAGTTTATGTCGCTCCCGAGACGATAGTTATCCTTAATAGTCCAGACCTGGATATCTCGATTCATGCACTCATTCAGAATACCCATGATCATTAAGAGGTTACGACCAAGGCGGGAAAGCTCCGAACAAATCAATACATCCCCTTTTTTCATCTTTTTGAGTAGTTTGCCAAGTTTGCGATCCTCTAGCTTTTTTGATCCAGAGATTGTTTCTTCAATCCATTTGTCTATGACAAATACATTCTTATCACAAAATTGATTTAACTCATAGCGTTGGTTTTCAACGGTTTGCTTGTCTGTACTGACTCGGATGTATCCGTAGATCATTGATATCGAATTGATAAAATAAGAGAAAATTAAGATGTTTAATTTAAACCTAGTTTGTATAGATTAAAACTAAACATTTTCTTTAGACAATAAAGGAGCCTATTATGCTGACCAGTAAAAATGAGGGAGGCAGGCATACCTTCAATGGTCTATTGACTCATGTAGAGATGAAGCCTGCGGAACTACTACTTCAGGAGCCCCGTTTTTCTCTACACTTGCATGAAGCACAAATTTTGAGTGCCTGGTACATTACCATTGGTTCTACTGAGTGTTGGGAATTTTTCAATAACAAGGGTCATCTTGTTTTACAGCTACTTACGGTACATCCTATACAGCCCACTGCTTATTTATTATTCAATAAAAGTCAAGATATTAAAATAAATTCCTAGAAAATTTGCCCTATACGAAGCAAGATACCCCTCTAATTATCAACTACTTGCACTCTGACACTCCTGATCGAAGGAAAGATAGCTAGGGTCTTCCGTAATACGCCCCGCCACATGATATGCTTTTGCATAGACAAATAAAGGGTCCTCGGTTTTAAAGTGCTCATCAATATCAATGTCGGGAATTCCAAACGCAGTGACGCTTTCCATTTCAAAAATGGACACATAGCCGAACTAGTGCGATATCAGGATACATATACTTCAATTCCGTCGATATCCAAGTGGTTCTTCGAAAGGCATAAAGAGCTTGACTATCGGTATACGATCCCTGTCATTTCCATCTAAATCATTCTGTCCGTTGATCAGCATGAGTTTTCTTCCATCCTGTAAAAAAAGATCGGACATCCTCTACCTCCACTTTATAAAGTTTAAAAAGTTAAACGTACACCGTTAGAAAACGAACGGAGTAATATTTCAAAAATACTACAGGAATAATGAGCAATGGAGGTAATTACGGTAAATGGACTTCAAGTGATCTGCTTACTATTGCTAAAAACTTCCAAAATCAGAATAGTATGATCGGCTAACTCATGGGTCAGGCTGGGAGCTTTTTCGGGTCAGGCGTTAAGATTTCACGCCTGCGGACATTCCCTAACGCCCAATTACCGAATACCCAATAATCCGCTGCTTTCATCCCGCCCAATCCTTCCTAATTGTTTTACCAGGTATCAGTATCCCCTAAATTATAACTGGTTGAAACACGAATCTTTTCATGGTTATATTTTCTCAACACTCTGGTTGCATTCACGCCTTACAGAATAATCTAATAAACCCTACTAATAGTTATATCGACGCTTATTGCAAATCGATAATCAACGTTAAATAATAAATTAGAAACGCGATTTAGGTACTCATCTATTCACAAAATAAACTACGCTGTAAATAGCTATCATATATAAAAACAAATAAACAACAATCGATATAGTGCGAATAAAATCGGATGATTCTAGCTTTTATAAAATTTAAATATTTTATAAAACCAACTATAACTTTCAGGTATAAACTATAACGTAAAGTTATTTTAAAAGGTCTACACCCCCTATACATTTGTATCCGACTTAAGTCTAATCAATTTTTTAACTCTCAAATTCAAACCTAATGAAAGTAAAATTTCTTTTACCTGCTTTATTGATTCTTCCCCTGGGATTGTTTTCATTCAAGCCTTCTGATAACTCCACTTCTAACAAATTTGAAAACCTGGAGAAACTTGATTACGGTACACTTCAAGGTCAACAGGCGTTATTAACCGGAGCGGGCTTCATTGCACGCTCGTCTACGGTAACCCGTAATGCTGAAACTTCAACGGTATCACAGGAAGCCGTCGTAGCCAGTTTTGCTCAGCCAACCTCCAGCCAAGTGTCACTGGAAGCATTCGTTAAATCGCACGAATAACTGATTAAAGACAACCAGGAGTTTAAACTCCTGGTTGTC
>NZ_NMPS01000026.1:0-511 GCF_002261125.1 Siphonobacter sp. BAB-5385
ACTCGTGCGTAATCAGGCTGTCGATTTAAAGACGGCCGCTAAAGAAAAGCGGGAGAGTGTGTACGCCCGAGTGCAAACCCTTCAGGAGATCATTGAAAAAGACGCCTCTGATGATCACTACGTCATCTGGCACCACCTGGAATACGAGCGGGAAATGATTGAAGGCTGGGCCGAGTTCAATGGCTTGGACAGCTTCCACTCCGTCTACGGTTCCCAGGCCGATGAGGTGAAGGAAAAGCTCTTAATCGACTTTGCCCGTGGGGAGTATCGCTTTCTTGCTACCAAGCCCGAAATCGCGGGTCAGGGTTGCAACTTCCAGCGGCATTGTCACAAGGCCGTGTTCCTAGGCATCGACTACAAGTTCAACGACTTCATTCAGGCCGTTCACCGCATACAGCGTTTCCAGCAGCCCAGCCCTTGTGAGGTTCACATTCTCTACACGGATGGGGAAGAAAACATCCGAAAAGAGTTGGAAGCCAAATGGCAACGCCACCACGAGCTGGTTTCGGAA
>NZ_NMPS01000004.1:0-210 GCF_002261125.1 Siphonobacter sp. BAB-5385
CAATGTGATTAGCCCCGTATGCAATGCGGGGAATAAAACGTCCATGGGTTATACCCATCCATGGCTATGACCATTGAACCCCTCCGGGGTTAAACGGCCCCGTCTCCCCTAGTTTAGTCAAGCTTGTATGCCGACCCCCTAACCCTGAAGGGGTTCAACATCCATAGCCCCGTATGAAATGCGGGGAACATCCCGCCCGGTAGGCACAGC
>NZ_NMPS01000027.1:0-1344 GCF_002261125.1 Siphonobacter sp. BAB-5385
CCACCGCATTGCGGCTGTCGTAGGTCGTTCAGTGGCCGTTATGGAATGGCTTACGGGCGGGAGAAGTTTGCTTCTTCTGACAGAAGTTGTTAGTTAATAGTCGGAGGTTGTTAAAATACAGCCTAAAATTTGCATGGGCGACATAAACCCGGGCCCCGTCCTATCGCGATAAGCCGCCTACCATTCAATGGTGGCTCCCTCAGCAATGCGGTGGCTCTGAGCAAGAGGAAGTGAGTGGCGTTCGCGATATGGACTAAAAAATCAGCCACCTCTACAGGATGAAAAACAGTCCTATTGCTAATCATCCTCTACTCACTCTTCAAACTCTTCGCCGGGTTAGCCGTAGCGGCCCGGAAGGATTGCCAGCCGACGGTCAGGGTAGCAATGAAGGCCGTGGTGAAAATAGCCACCAGGAAGGTCGTCCAGCCAATACTGATGCGGTAAGTATAATCTTCCAGCCAGCCTGACATCACCCACCAGCCCAGCGGAGCGGCTACAACGAAGGCCAGTACCACCAGTTTGGCGAACTCCTTCCCAAACAAAGCCAGAATCTGAGCTACGCTGGCCCCGAGTACTTTCCGAACGCCGATTTCCTTGGTTTTTTGAGCCGCCATGAAGCTGACCAGTCCGTACAGACCCAGGCAACCAATGATGATGGCGATGAAGGAAAAGACGCGAATCAGATTCAGAATCAGGTTTTCGGTTTGGTACGACTGAGCAATGCGTTGATCCAGGAAGGTCTGATCGTACAGGTGATCGGGATACACTTCATTCCAAAGCTGTTCGATCCCGGCCAGCGTCTGGGGGAGGTGAGCCGTACTGACTTTTAACGCTCCCGTGTAGTAGAGGTTATGATCGGAGAACAAGACCACGGGTTGAATCTGATTGTGAAAAGAAAGGTTATTCCAGTCTTTCACTACCCCAGCGATGGGAGCAGTCCGGCCCCAAACGGTCATATTACGCCCGACGACATCGGCGGGTTTCAGATTTCCACCCAGCCGTTTTACGTACGTTTCATTCACCATAAACGCACGCGTGGTATCACTTTCGGGAATATTTTTACCGGCTACTAGCTTCAGACCAAAGGTTTGCAGGTAATGTGAGTCAATGGGTTTCGTATTAACGGACCATTTCTCGTCTTCCTGCCGGGTATCGAACCGGTGGTTGGTATTGTTGTTGGAATTGCTGGTGGGAGCCTGGGACACAAATGAAACTTTCTCTACGCCGGGTATCTGCATAAACCGATGGCGAAGGGACTCGGTGACTTTGTCCGGCGTAGGTAAATTCACCATGACAATCGCGGTAGGATCATAGCCAATGTCTTTTCCCCGGAAAAAATCCATT
>NZ_NMPS01000028.1:0-35387 GCF_002261125.1 Siphonobacter sp. BAB-5385
GTATACCCCTCTGCCGGCTTTGTTTGGTAGCTATTCGTTTCACTACTACGCAACTCAACATCTTTACTCCTTCACCAGCCGTCCCCCTCGCAGTAACTCATACACTTTCTCCATATCCGGATCCTGATTGGCCAGGAAGTCGATCGCAGTAAAAGTGATCGGGTGATCGGGGATCACCCCATGCCCTTCGTTCGGATCAGTTACAGCCGTTAAGGCTTTGAACAGCGGAAACCGGATGCGTAGATGGCTTTGCGGTAATGTCAGATAGGGAATAGTCCAGGCCGTACAGCCATTACGACCTCCGCCCGTCTCCCGACCAATAATGACGGCCCGCTTCCAGAACTGTAAATTGGCCGCTGTAATGGAAGACGCCGAGAACGATCCTCCATTCGTCAGAATGTATACATCGCCGCGGTATCCATACCTGCGAATCGGCTTTTGCGTACGCGTGGCATGACGAATAATCCGGCGACCGTCGGGCAGCCTTTTAGCCACCACTTTCATCATAACGGTACGGGCCAGTCGCTCGTTGGTATAGCGGTTATAGGTAGAAGAATGTGGTAAGCTCTCTACCGACTGATACGCCTGAAAGGGCTGGTCCATCACATACCGCATCAGCAGGTTACTTGCCGCTACGCGACCACCCCCGTTGTTGCGTAAGTCCAGCACCAGGTGTTGAACATGGTTGCGTTCAATTTGCCGGAACAATCGACGAAACAACCGCCGATAATTATTAATACTGAAGGTATTCAAATCCAGAATAGCAACGCTGGAATCCCGTGAAGAAATTGACAGCCGGGCGTGTCGATTGCCGTATAATTTCATCGGAGCAGGAACGCTGGCAGGCCGAACCTGTCCCGTAACGGGCCGAACGGACGGAATCACGACCCCTTTGGCCTTCTCTTCTTTTCTCCAGTGAACGTGATACGTCTTTTCCTGCTTCAGCGAATCGAGCACGGTTACCTCGTAGTTTTCTTTTTCGCCGTACCAGTATCGGTAATACATCGGGAAATTATTCAGGATCGTCGTGTTCTTGAAGGTTTGATTATAGCCGTCCGAAATCACCAGACTACGTAAGGTATGGTACACTTCGCCGGCGGGACGACCATCTATTTTTACGACTTCCTGTCCTTTCCAAAGCTCCGGCTGATTACTGAAATTGGACGAGACGAAAATCCGGTCGGTCATTTCAAACACACTCAACGGAAAATCCTTGGGCGTATGGCGTTTTCGCCAACGCTCAAAACTTCTCGATCCCCGCACGTTGGTGTGGCCGCAGTGAATCAACTCAACCAGAGGGTCAAGCTGACGTCTGAATTCAACTTCCGTCATGGGTCGATTCAGGTTTTGAGCCGTCGCGTCGAAAGCCGAATCGAGCTTTGCTTTCGGAGTATACCAGTACAAGCCCGGATGCCCAGCCTCCAGGCTGGCTCGCATGATTTGAAAATCTTTTTGTAATTGTTGCGGCTGATACGTACGCTGGGGCGAATACGATCGCGGAGAACAGGCTGACAGGCCTATTCCAATCAGCAACAAACCAATCAGACTTTTCATAGATAGCCGGAATACAGTTTTACGCATCAATAGATTAACAGCAATGGCGTACCTTTTTTCGGAGAATAGTAAAGTCATTTCAGAAAAATCCTTGCTCCTGTAGCCTGATTGTCAGATACTCATGCGGAGTAAAAATACAAATTCTTAACACGTTTGGAACCGATTAATTCCAAACGGTCTTAATTTTATATAAACGAAATCAACCCCAAAAAGGTATGGCGACGGCTAATCTCACTCTGATTGCAGCCCTGCGAAGAACGGCACGGAATCTGGACGGCGGTAAACCCTACATGTGGGGTCATATGGGAGCCTGTAATTGCGGCAATCTGGCTCAGGAGCTAACGCAGCTCACCAAAGCCGATATTCATGCGTATGCCCTGCAGGGCCGTGGCGACTGGCGGGAACAAGTGGAAGAGTTTTGCCCCACGAGCGGTCTACCCATGGATTTGCTCATTGCTGATCTTTTGCAATACGGGCTTACCACAACTGATTTACAACATCTGGAACGACTTTCAGATCCAAAAGTCAAGAACCGGATTCCGCTGGAACGCCGGAACCAAATGCGGCATAATGTTCGGGAAGATGTGATGCTCTATCTGCAAACCTGGGCTTTTGTTCTGGAAGAAGAGTTACTGGAAGCCCTGCCCCTGCCCGACTTTGAGCATACGCCTGAGCTTTCGCTTGCGATATAGCTTTATTGAAAACTCCGGGGCTGAGCCACGTCAAAATGACCAAAGTCACTTTTAGAATTTTGTGAGTTCATAAGGACCCGCCGCAAGCCAATCGTTTTGCTGGTTCGACGAATGAGTGACTGCGAAGAGTACGCTCCTTTCGGTACATACTGACCCGTAGCATCGATGGTGGGGGGTAGTTTTTTGGGATACACAAGCGTACTGCCCGGCTGCAAATCCACACCATCGAGTATATACTGATTCGGAATCTGTACCTGAAGTATGGTGCTGCTATTTACGATACGTACGTTCGGTGTGGGTACTTTGGGCCATTGTGAAACGTTGGCTCTGGTTCGGAACAGGACGATTGCGTCGGTTCCGCCCGGGTTCATTTCCCAGGCAAGATGGGCACAGTAAATTACCTGCAGGTTGGGTACGGCGATATTATCTACATCCGTCGTTCGCCGGTTTACTACTACTTCGAAATTAGCGGTGCTCAAATCAACCGTCAATTCGGGTCTTTTGGTGACCAGTTTCCTGCCATCTGTCGTGGTATAACCTATTTTATGATTCTGGGCGTTTTGAGCGATAACGATACTTTCGCCCGGTCGGACGCGGTACTGGGTGCCCGTACCCGGAATCATAACCACGGTGTGAGCGTAGCTATACTCGGTATTGGCCGTTGCTTTCGAGGATTCCGGAATATTCAGTGATTTACTCCAGTCGTACTGGCCCGTTGTAGAGACGAGGTATTCATTCGGAATGGCTTTCGAATGCACGCCACTTAGAAACCCAATGCACAGGCTATCGGCGTACAGATCGGTGTTGGCGTTGTTATATAACTCCACAAACTGATCGCGAATGCCGGCTCCGTTCAGCGTATCCGACCCCGCGTAATAAACCTGCTTAATCAGCCAGCCCCCCTGCGGATTTACTTTTAACGTTAGGGTAGCCTGCTGTGGTCCGGCCAGACTAAAGTCCTGATTTATCAGCGAATCCATCAGGATCACGTCTTCATCTACGGGAATACCCGTATGAGCCCGGTATTCATCCATCTGAATCAGACGGCGGGCTTTTACCTGGTAGGTGCCTCCCACCATCTCCTCAAAACGGACGATTCCTTCGGCATTGGCGATAGCCGCCAGGGTCCTTTGCCACTGCGGTCTTCCAGGATGACTTCGGTACCCAGGGGTGAAAGTCCCGCGTTTTTCAACGTCGGCTCCAGTTCTATCTTGATTTGAATTGTGGTTACATCCAGAGCCGGATCCAGTTCCAGGCGGCAGGAAACCAGTCCAATCCAAAGCACGAATAAGCTATACCAGAAATAAATACCTTTCATGACGGGTCTAATAGAGCACACCTAATGGCTTCAAAAGTACACAGAAAAGGCCGGAATGAAAATTTAGGCTACCTTTGCCCGGGTTTTCCACACCACCCGGAGTGGTCTATCTTTTTTAGGATTGTTATAGCTCCTATACGTAGTCTGAAAGGCGTACTGAAGTGTCCATTTCAGACTTTATTTTTTTCATCGTTTAAAAAACTTGTCTATCATGCAAGCTAAATCGGGCGACAAAGTTCGCGTTCATTACACAGGAAAATTAACCAGTGGAGTCGTTTTTGATTCATCTGCTGGACGGGAACCGCTGGAATTCACGCTGGGTAGCGGAATGGTTATCGCCGGTTTCGATTCAGGTATTACAGGGATGCAGGTGGGCGAAAAGAAAACGGTTCACATTCCGGTAGCAGAAGCGTACGGCCCGTCAGATGAAAATCTGGTTTTCGAATTTAATCGCAGTGATTTACCTAAAGATATTCCTTTCGAAGTAGGTATGCAGCTCAATATGCACGCTGATGGCGAAGGTCAGGTTGTACCCGTAACGGTGACGAGCGTATCGGAAGACAAAATTTCCGTAGATGCCAATCATCCACTGGCTGGACAGGATCTGGTTTTTGAAATTGAACTGGTTAGCGTCGACTAATTAGATAAAAAAAACCGCAGGTTACGTATAATCGTAGCCCGCGGTTTTTCACACCGAACTTTCCGTCTTTTTTTGTAGTTTAGGGCATACCATTTATTACCCAAAAACTATATGAAACAGCGTGTGTACCTGGTTGATGATGACGAAGATGACCGGTTTTTTGCCGAACAGGGTCTGAGTGAAAACGCCGATTGTGAAATCAACTTTTTTACGAATGGTGAAGAACTGATTCATCATTTACAATGCCTGTCTGATTGGCAGTTTCCTACCCTTATTTTTCTGGATTTAAACATGCCCCGCATGAACGGTTTTGAAACCCTTCAGGTACTCAAAACCAACCCGCAGTGGGGTGAAATTCCCGTCATTATCCTGACTACTTCCAGCAGTACGCGTGAAAGAGAGAAAGTCCTGGCTTTGGGAGCGATGGGTTTTCTTACCAAACCGAGTGATTTTAATCGTCTGACCGAAGTTCTGGCTTCGCTGAGTCCCTGCTGGCGTGATGAGGTTTAGCTCCGCCGGGCAGCCAGCCCAGATGGGTATGCCTGAAATCGTCCGTATACTTTAGTCCGTAGCCCAGCATCCGATCCATACAGGAATGAGCAAAGAGGATCAAGCCGGCCAGTTCCACAGTGGATTGCTGCTCATACCAGCCTAACGTCAGTACTGCCAGTGCCAACCCTTTATGATGACCTAAGTTGTAAGTGAAAGCTCCTATTCTGGTCGAAATTGCGTACCCTAGCATCGAAAGATCTGGTATCAACAGCACTGCCGGAAATACCCACCAAGCAAATTCCATCTGGCTGAAGACAAGAATGGAAATCAAAAATTGGATGACTTCCTCGGAACGTAACCAGTTTTTCATCATTCAGACGTTTATAGAGTTCAAGCGAAGACAATCCTTTACAGCAACTTGGGCTTACGTACGTCTTCATTCACCAGATCACTCTCAATGACGCCATCGCGAAGCCGGATGATGCGGTGCGAATACTGAGCAATGTCCTCTTCGTGCGTTACCATGACAATCGTGTTGCCTTTGGAGTACAACTGGTCGAACAAATCCATGATTTCGTAACTGGTTTTCGTATCCAGGTTTCCGGTAGGTTCATCGGCCAGTAGAATGGAAGGATCATTGACCAAGGCCCGAGCTACCGCTACGCGTTGTCGCTGTCCACCTGAAAGCTCATTCGGGCGGTGATGAGCCCGGTTTTCCAACCCTACGCCTTTCAGCGTCAACATGGCTTTTTCGATGCGATCCGCTTTGGAGTATCCCGCATAAATTAAGGGCAGAGCCACGTTTTCGAGGGCTGTTTGCCGGGGCAGCAGGTTGAACGTCTGAAAAACAAAGCCGATTTCCTTATTCCGAATTTCGGCCAATTCGTTTTCACCCATGCGACTCACATCCTGCCCATTCAGAATATACGAACCCGAAGTAGGCGTATCCAGACATCCCACGATGTTCATCAGCGTACTCTTGCCCGAACCCGACGGCCCCATAAACGCCACGTATTCGCCCTTTTCAATGGCAATGGTAATTTCCTTGAGAGCTTCCACTACTTCGGTGCCCATTACGTAGCGTTTGCGGATTTGTCTGGTTTCGATGATGTTCATGGGACATGTACAGGCTTACGCCAGTGACCGATATACGGCCAGCGTCTGATCAATGCAATCCCGTAGCTGGAAACGTTTCAATCGTTCCGTTCCGCGAGCTACAAGCTGTTTTTTCAATTCGGTATCCATCAGCGTCGTTTCCAAGGTATGAATCAGATCTTCAAGATCGGTCGCTTTAAAGTATACGGCAGCGTCAGCGGCTACTTCGCGGAAGCACTCCGTATCGCTAAGTAGCATCGGGCAACCGGCTTTAAATGCTTCCAAAATCGGCAATCCGAAGCCTTCGTACAGCGATGGATACACAAATAACTGCGAATTCTGGTACAAAAAATTCAATTCTTGATCAGTGGCATTTATGTGTCGTACGCGGTCGCTTAGGCCTAATCGCTGGATCAGCTCGCGTTCGGCCACCTGAATGGGACCGCCCCCCGTAAGAATTAAATGCAGGTCCGGCATACGCGAAGCTATTTCCCTGAATGCATTGAAAAACAGATAGAAGTTTTTATAGCCACTCCGGTCACCCACGAACAATACGTATGACTCCGGCAGGTTCGGCAGGGCCTGTACCTCAAGCGGCTGGTCAATTTCGATTCCGTGGTAAATGACCTGTACTTTGGCCGGATCGACGGGAAACAGTTCGAGCAGATCGTTTTTCGTGGTTTCGGAAATCGCAATGATTTTGTCGGCCCGTTCGATATTCAGCCGCTTCTGCTGGGTTAGCGGGTCCTGGGCCCAGAAGTATTCCGGCATCCGCTCGTAGGTCATGTCGTGAATCGTAACAACCAGCGGCTTCTTCAAATAGGGCAAAAAATAAGGATCGTAGTAGGTAGGATGAAAAACATCAAACGCGTTTTTCTTCAGTAATTGCTTGCAATAGTATTGATTGAGCTGATAATCGTAACTGGGCTTTTTGCTAAATAAACGGTCGTAGAATGAGCCTTTTATGGGCAGGGGTTCCTGGTGCAGGTAATGGTTTTTGGTATGCAAAACGCCGAGCTGATACTGCATATCAGCCGTGTGCCGGATGCCTTCCAGAATGGTAGCGAAGTAGCGACTTATGCCCCCGTATTTCTGCGTAGTAAATTTCTGATGATCAATAAATATGGTGGACATACGGGTTCCTGGCGGAGAAAGTAAGCGATTACATAAGGAGGCGTACCAATGCCTGCGTTTGCTGAACGGAGGCGTTTATACTTTAATCCAACTAACTGGTACCAGATCTTTGGTATCCCAGGTAGGCTGGTTTTTATACCAGCGGGCTGGAGCAATGACCTGCTTAGCCGGATTAGGATTTAACCAGGCTCCCCACCAACTAAATGAACTGTTGGCAATGATGTGGTGCTGGCAGCGACTCATCAGTACCAAATCAGCCACGTCGGCATTCGGACCGGTATTTCGTACAAAAACAGCCGTTTCGGGCAGATTCAGGTTTTCGCGAACCCAATCCGGTTCATCGCTGAATACGTAAAATTGTGGATTCGCCACATACTGATTCAACTGAGCTAAAGCCCGCTGATAATAGTCCAATCCCAGAAAACCAAAGGTTTGACTGAACTCCGGGTGATGTACGTAATCACCCCGTCGAACGTGTACAGAAATCGGGGCAGCCGCGGTTTTGATCTGCTGTTCATATCCTTCAAACTCCGGACTCGGTACCGTCTGGAGCGTTAAATCCTGCCGGATCACCGCTGCACTCTCCGCAAAGTATCGTTCGGACTGCCAGAAGCCATCGAGCGTAATACAGGCACCCCGGGTTTGTGGTACCGTAGGGTCAAAATGGAAATGTGGTTCTTTCAGAAAACGGAACAGGGGTGGCAGGCTCCGGTTTGGCAATAACTTCGTCGCCTTTGAGACATACAGCAAGGGAGAGTCCTGCAACAAGTGGAGCGGAACCGAAAAATGGTTCAGCTTGAACTTGCGGGGTGTATCCGTAGCATATTCCTGCATGAAATAGCTCAGATCCAGGTACAGGCGAGCCTGGTTTTTCAAAGCCAGATGCCGGGCTACAGCGTATTGAAAAAGCTGATTTCCAAGTCCACTGGTAATCCTACTTATGATCATTTACAACGGTTTTTACGTGGCGGAGTAATACCGGATTTCCGAGTTAAGGGAATGAACAACGGTTAATTTTCTGTAAAATACGTGTACCAGCCGTAGTTATAAAATAAACGGTACTGAAAGGACAAAATAATGTTAAGGTACCGACGCTTCAGATACGAATACTCGGACGAAATTGGGCTTCGAAATTAAAAATTAAGCCCCGTTTGTTATACGGGGCTGTTTACCTTGAATCTGCACTTTATTTCAGCAAAAAGTAGCTATACGCTGACAGCCATCGCTTGCTTACTGAAAATCATTCCGCCGTTTTTCAATCAAGGCCAGTTTTTGTTGATACGTAGGCAAGAACTGTCCGTAAGCCGCGGGATTGTTTTCCTGAAGAACACGTAGCTTATCGGCCGCATAGTTGGTCAGTCCCATATCCAGACACTGGATGATGTAAAGCTGTACAATCTCGGGCGAATCTTCCCGGTAACGCAGAGCATTGAACAACGCATTATACGCCTGCTGGGGCTGATTTCTACGGTTTGCTTCAGCCGTAAATCGTTGTAATACTTTCACATTTAACGGATTTCGCAGCAATTCTCCCGAACCGTCGCCCGTCCAGTTTTTCGGAGCTTCCTGTTCCAGCGAAACTTCCCGGTTCAGGAACGCCGCCAGTGGTTTTCGCCAACGATCGCCACTAGCCGCCGTATCGGCCATGGCCCGGGCCGAGAGCAAGTCAAGTCCCTGCAATTTATTGCCGTGATAATACGCAAGCAGGGCACTCAAATACTGCAAATCGTCCGCGTACGAGGCATTGTCTTCTTTCTGGATAAAGGTTTGCAGGGCAGCTTCCGCTACGAAGGGCGTTTTCCCGGCTTTGAGCTGAGCCAGCGATGCATTGGAAAGTAGGGCGAATTCGGCCAGGGTTAGTACGGAATCACGGCTTACGGAAAATGACGGCTCCGTCGTTTTCCCCGTAATCAAAGCCAGAGCCGACTGATTGACCTGCACCGGCACATACGCCGAAGCCTGGTGCTCCGCCAACGTTTCGGCGGCTTTCCGGTCTCCTTTTCGCAAGTACAGAGCCATCAGGTTCGTGGTGGGTACGCCCGACTGATTGGTTAAATCAATCGCTTTTTCGTAGTAGTAACGAGCCGAATCCAGGCCATTGGCTTTGGCGTGCAGATACGCCAGATTTGACAGGAGTTCACCCGTACTGGGAAACCGTTGCTGGGCTTCACGAGCGGTAAAAAAGCATCAAAAGCCAAATCTTCATTCATCAAACTCCGCGTCAGACCCGCGTAGGCATAAGGCGAGGGCTGCTTGGCCAGAGCCTGCCGGAAAAACCGGGCCGCTGACGCAAAATCGCCTTGTATCCAGGCCAGTGAAGCCAGTCCGTAATTGGATTTATGATTCTGGAATTCGAAGGTTACGCCCTGCTGGTAAAAGGTTTCGGCCAGGCGATAATCCTGCCGGGCTGTTGCCAAATCGCCCTGGGTGTTGTAATAACCCGCTACGGCCTGCTGAATGGGAAAAAAACGGTTGTTGTATAACAGAAGAATGGTCAGAATAACGGATAATCCACGGACGTGAAAACGATTGAAATACGCCGGTTTGAACAACACCCGATATACTGGCTTTCCATCCCGCATGAGCGTTCCGAAGTTGAAAAACACGTAAAAGAAGAACAAGACACCACCCGTCAGGTGCGTATAGCTGATCGCATCCTCCAGGCTTCAATGGCCGGATCATTGGCGGTACTGTTTACGTACGCGAGTACGGAGAAGCTGACGGCGGCCAGTCCCAGGTACAGCAGCGACCCCTGCGGGGCATAGGGCCAGGAAGCGGCCTCCTGATCATCGCGTTTCTTTTGTCCCCAGATGCCCAGAATCGCTGAAATCCCAAAGACTACGAATGGACTCACGTACAACAGATTCCAGTCGATCATTTTCGTATTGTGCAGCTGCGTCAGAACTAGGTTTCCCAGATAAAAAAGGCATAGAAAAGCAAAGTTAGGCAGGCTATTCCGACCCGACTGACTCGTAGCTAACCAGACCAGACCAATCATAATTTCGAAAGAGATCCAGAAGGAAAACGCCACTACCAGCACCATTCCGGCGGGATAGCTAAAGGCCAGCAGATCAGCCGGGGTAGCTTTCCCTACCGTGCAGAACAGAGTCAGTATAAGAGCAACCAGCACGGCAAAGGCTACAACCCGTACGGTCAAACTGGCGTAGGTACGAAAGGCCTGAAAATAGAAACTCAGGCCCACTAAGGGTGCTACAACCAAAATGGTAACCAGACGATCCGTACGCCCCCAAACAGCATCCAGTTGCAGCGTACTCAGGAGTATAATCAACACCGTGGTAGCTCCGAAATACCACAACCGTGGCAAAGCCGTACTGGCGGCTAAGGCCAGTACGCAACCCAGCAGGGCCAAGCCCAGACAAATCCAGTCGTTTACGGGATGAAATACCGACATGGGCGAAGCCACAAACTGTTCGGTCAGGGCGTAGGCCGTGGCCGGAATCTGAAAGGACGAGCCTCCGGCCTGAAACTGATCAAAGACAAAGGGCATCTCGCCTAGTTCGCTCAATACGTCCCAGTGAATAACCGAATCAACGCCCTGAAAGGCAAAGAAAGCCCATCCGAGCAGAGCTGCGATGAAGATGAAAAGACTTACATAAAATAGCCTCTGGTACGACCGGGGCCAGGCACGCCAAAAAGTAGTTGCTTGCATAGCAAGGTAAAGTTCCGGAGCTTCCGGTGGGTAATTATGAATAAATGAGATGAAATTAAAACGATACAAAGAACGTTTCTATTGACTATAGGCCCTCCGGATCGCGAACTTTGTTTTTCAATTTCCTCCTCCATTTGTATGTTTTCATCCCAATCAGTGTTAAAGCTCTTCAGTTCCAGTGGTTTTCTTCTCGTACTGCTCTGTTTCTTTTTCAACTTCATGACGATCAGTTGCAATGATGAACCCGTGGCTACCATTTCGGGCTGGACGCTGGTGAAAGGAGGAAAGCCGGACCCCGTTATTCCCAAATGGACGGAAGGGCTGAGCAATGCCGATATTGAAGAGTTTGGTCAGAACGGAAATGCTGCTCTGACGCAGTCCCGCCGTGTTCCGATGCAACCCGCCGCGGCCGCGGTCATCCTCTGTTGTGCTTTAGGATTAGGCGTTTCCTGGGCTCCCAAACGCATGGCTCCGCTGGGCAGCCTGCTTCTGTCAGGACTTAGTCTGGTTGCTTTAGGAATTCTCCACTACCACCTCTCCGATTTTGATACCATTCTTGATACCGCCTCAGCCGATCTGAATCCTCTCAATAAGGAAGACTTGCAATTCATCCGTCTTTTTACCATCCACTGGGGCTGGGCCTACTGGCTGGCCGTGACTTTATTGGCGTTGATCTTCGGAAACAACCTGTATCATTTGTTGCGAAAACGCTAAGTGCCCTGCACCTTTGTTGTTTATTGTTTTATTTGTGTATGCTCATGACTCAGACGGAAGTAGAATATCGGCACGTTGTCGCTACGTGTAAAGACCTTTTTTTGAAGAAAAACCGCGACTACGGTACGGCCTGGCGTATTCTGCGGCTACCCAGTCTGACGGATCAGATTTACATCAAAGCCCAGCGAATCCGGCAATTGCAGGAAACGGGCGTTTCGCGGGTAGGCGAAGGCATTACGCCTGAGTTTATCGGCATCATCAATTACTGCCTCATGGCTCTCATTCAGCTTCGCCTGGCGGATGACCCTCGCATGGAGATTCCAACGGACGAACTCTCGGCCCTGTACGATCAGGAAGTAAACGAAACCATTCACCTGTTGCTCGATAAAAATCACGATTACGGTGAAGCCTGGCGGATGATGCGGGTCGCTTCCATGACCGACATTATTCTAATGAAATTGCTGCGTACCAAACAAATTGAAGACTTAGGTGGACAAACACTCGTCTCTGAAGGCGTAGATGCCAACTACCGGGATATGATTAACTACTCAGTTTTCTGCCTCATTCTGATGTCCCAGGCTCAAGCCGATCAGTAAACGGATTTCCCTTAACCAACCCCCGCTGTATGCTGCGTTTGCTACTCTTGCTTTGCCTGTACCTGGGTTTACACACGGGCGTTTATGCTCAAATTGACTCCACCGCTCGCAAAAAAACCGTCTGGAAATCGTTTATAGCTCCGGTGACGTTGATGACGGCCGGACTGGTGACGCAGGGAGCGATCAGTCGGGAGGTGCGACGAGAGGTACGCTCAGCATTCCCCAACTTTCATACGCCCGCTGACGATTACCTGCAATACCTTCCTACCTTGGTTCCTCTGGGTTTAGGGGCTTTAGGTGTAAAGGGGAAACACGCTCTGAAGGATCAGTTGATTCTGATGGTACTATCCCAGGGAGTTGCTCAGAGTGTTACGCAGGGCATGAAACATCTGGTACGTTATCCTCGTCCGAATGGAGAAGATAACCTTTCCTTTCCCTCCGGTCATACCACGTTTGCCTTTACGGGGGCGGCCGTTCTGGCTAAAGAGTATGGCGAACGAAGCATTTGGTACAGCATTGGCGGTTACGGCGTAGCTACGGGCGTAGCCTCTTTACGCGTGATCAATAACGAACACTGGCTGGCGGATGTCCTTTTCAGTGCGGGACTCAGTATCGCAGCAACGGAAGGTGTGTACCGCATTTATCCCTGGATTCAACGGAAGATATTACGAAAACTATTTCGGCAGAAAAACATGGCCCTGATGCCCTACTATTCCGGATCAGCCTACGGCGTAGCGATGGTAATGCCTCTATAAAAAAACGTCCCGAAGCAATTCGGGACGTTACAGAAACTTAGAAGGGATAACCGACGGCAATATTTAGAATCAGGTTGTCTTTCCGCCAGTCACGATCCCGAAAATTGATTTTATCAAGTACCCAGCGTTCATTTTCTGCCAGAGCGGGGTTTCGTAACGGCGTAGCCAAGTCAAAGCGTAACACGAAATAGGTTACGTCTAAACGTAAGCCAATCCCGGCCCCAATAGCTACTTCCTTGAGAAAGTCTTTAGAAAAAACGGCCGTTTCTCCGTACAACGTTGGGTCTTTGTACATCCAGACGTTCCCGGCATCGACAAACAAGGCTCCTTGCAGAAACTTGTTGAATTTGGTTCGCAGCTCCGTATTCGCTTCCATTTTAATATCACCTCCCCCATCTTGCAGCAGAACGGTCCGGCCAGCGGGTCGCAGATACCGACCTGGCCCAATACCCCGCGGACGGAAGGCACGAATACTATTACTTCCCCCCACAAAATACTGTTTTACAAAAGGCAAGCTTGAGGAATTTCCATAGGGAAGACCCGCTCCAGCAAATACCCGAGAAGCCCAGGTAGTCGATGGTGTAAGACGCAAATAATGCCGGGTATCAATATCAGCACGCACGTATTGAGAAAAGGCCACGTCGAATACTTTCTTTTGCCCATCTCCATTACCGTCTTTAAATAGTAATCCTGCTGCATTACCCGCCGGTTCAAAATTAAAAATCAACTGTTGGGAATACCGAGATTGACTTTGCGGTGAGGAGTTGAAGTGCAGAGTATACAAGCTACTCGGAATAAGTTGCTGATTTTGTACAATAGCGATGTACTGACTGGCTAATGCTGGGTCAGTGATGGCTTCGTAATACAAATCGCCCAAACTATTAGTAGGAACATACACGTAAGTCAGACTTAAGGGAATAAGCGTGTGTTCTACCTTACTACTTCCCCGGAAGGCATAGCCGAAGGAGCCCGTAAATGAATTCAACCGGTAAAACTGCCGCCGTACAATCGCCTGATAACCTAAGGTAAGGTTGGTTTTAGGCAGTACTTGCCGTCGATCGTAATCAATGGCAATAGGGCTAACCAGTCGTGGGAATGTAAGTGTAGCATTCAGTCCGTAGCTGAAGTTCGATACCCCTTGTCCGCCTGCCCCTAACTGAGCCTCAATACCACCCGTAGCATTAATGGTTAATAGTTCAGCCCGTTTGAAAAAGTTACGGTTTCGCCAGCTCAGCGTCAACTGAGAACCGGCCAAACTATTGGATTTGGAAGTACCTGCGATTTCAGCTCGCAGCGATTTCTTAGGATAAGGCGTCAGATAGTAGTGGACATCCAGGACCGTAGAGTCACCCTGGGTATCAGGTGCAAAACGATTACGCACAAACTTAAAAGTTCCTAAGTTAATGAGTCGGGATAGTGTGATGTCCTGAACACGGCTATTGTACCGCCGACCTGGCTTAAATCCAATAACATTATGGAATAGTCGTTCATCGTAGGTTCTGGAAGAATCTACTACCTGAAAACCCGCAGTGGTACGAAAAGCTTCCCGTCGATTGGTATCCTGTACCGCATTATTAAGTGTATAATTAGGATAGATATACACATTTCGAATATAATACTGTCGAGCCGCCGCCTCGGGCATTTCCGGTTTCAGAGCTAGATAAAGCTTGGCTTTGTAGTTATTCGTGTTGGTGTCACCAAGAATAGCGACATAATCTGGGTTAAAATAATAGTACCCTTTTCGCTTCATTTCCTGGGTAATTCGCTCACGTTCCAGCTTTAAATTATCCAGACGATACGGTACCGGAGGTTTTAGCAAAGTTTTCTCTTGGGATAGTTTAAAATCTTTGCCTACTAAAGCGGTATCCGTAATGAAGCGTACGGAGTCAAGCGTATACCGGCGATGAACTCGTACCTGATAGATTCCTTTCGCTTTGTACCCCTTTTCTTCCAGTTTGCCCGCTACTTCGGAGTGAAAGTAACCTTCATTTTGCAGAAAAGCCTTCCAAACATTGGCATTCGTAACTACGGATCGGGAATTAGCAAATACTGGTTCTTGCCCTAATTTACGACGCAAACTTGCTCTAAAGCTGGAGTCTTTTTTAGGTTCTCCAATGACGTAGTATAACCATACGCGATACGGAAAGCCAAAAATCTGGCTATTGGGTTTGGGCCGGGCTAAACCAGCCAGCTCCCCCTGTAAAGCTTTGCGATCTTTTTTACTAACCCCTTCAAAAGGCAACATTTCAATCTCAGTGCCGCTATATAATCGTTCTTTTTCCGGTATATACTTTTTCACATTACAACTCACAACCAGAGTAGTAATGACCAGTGCAAAGAGACTTTTGTAAACCGAATACTTCAAGGGATGATATGGTTAAAGTGGTTCGAATCTGTTATTCAATTTTTTTCTTGCCGAATATTTGCCGGAACGTGTTGTAATCCAGGTTGATTACGAAACCGATACCCGTCTCAATCACGTAGCCTTCAATGACATTTTCCAGTTCGTTGACGCGATACGCTCGAACCATGTACCGGCCATCACGGGTAATATTATAATTAATGGACAGGTTGTCGAAAACCTGAGCATTACCTCTCTGAATACCCGTGTTGTCTTCCAATACAAAGTTTTTACCTACACTTACTGACAAACGACCATTAAAGAAACTTTTCGATAATCCTACGTTTAAGTCCGTTCTAGTAGCAGTAGAGCCTGCGGCGGCCTTCTCATTATTATTTGCATAATCGCTGGAAGAGTTGAGGCCAATGTTAAGGTCCACCCCTTTAATCACATTAGAAGCCAGTCGATCGAGCTGTTGTGATAGAATTTTACTAACACTACTACGGGCCAGGCTTTCAGCATTGAAGCCTCCCCCGCTGCCTGAGAAAAAGTCGAATGAGTTCTGCGGCAGGAAGTTACCCAGTACCAGCAGGGCAAAAACCTGCTTGTTAATTTCAGATTCGTCCTGGCGGAATTGAGTTAGTTTGCCTTCTACGGCTTCCCGAATCTGAGCATCGATACCCAGTGCATTTTCGACCAGATCAATATCAAAGCTTAATTCTGGTGCGGCCAAATTACCTTGCATTTTCAGAGCAACATTAAATGGCAATTTATTGGCGTACGCATTACGCATTTCCAGTTCAGATGGCTTACTGGAGTCTTCATCTTGTGCATTACCTTTTTCTTTATTAGTGGTTTCGTTTTCTATCAGTTCGGATGCTCGTGCATTCACCCGGTATAAGGCTGTAATGTCGAGGTCCGCTTTTAAAGGGTCACCGGCAAAAACAATGTTACTTCCTTTCTGAATGTTGAAATTCCGTTTAAGTACCTGATAGGTCAAAGAATACGCTCCTTCGGTTACATCATAGCGACCAAAAATGCCCAGTGTGCCCGATTCATCCATGGTTACGTTCAAACGGGCGTTTCCTTTCACGCGTAAATTATCCCCACTCTGCTCGTCCACCACTACGCTAAACTCAGAGGCCTCTGTTACTTCCAGATTCAGCGAAATACTGGAATTGGCTAATTGGTCGAAGCGAACCTTTGTATTGAGCGTATCGCGTTTGGGCCGTATTAAGTAACGGGCCAGAGCGGTCGTATCATTGGGCTGAATAAAGGTGATGATCCCTTCGGCATCTTCAGCCGAGGGCCCTGAATTAGGAACGATCATCGTTACATCACTGCCATCATCAATTTTCAGGTTACCCACGATGGAAGGTTTGCTGCCCGTACCGCGGATGCGGAGGTCAGCCGTCAGCGTGGCGTTTCCGTACACCAGATCATTATCGCGGCGGGAGGCATTCAGTACACTAAACTGATTGGCCGTTACCTGCAGGCTGTACTTCACATCGGGCAGATTGGCGATGTTTACCGTTCCATCCGTAGTCAGCATACGACCCAGACTGTCTTTTAAATCAAATTTGTTGAGGCGGATGGTTTCGTCGTCGAACACAATCGTTTCATCATCAATCTGATAGGAAGCATTTACGAAAGCCAGGTTGAATCCAACGTCCTGGAAGCTGATCTGTCCATTCAGGCGAGGTTTGGCAACGGCTCCTTTCACGGTCATTTCCCCCTGTAATTGGCCTTTGGCCTGCCGTAGTTGTCCAAAACTAAAGGCTTCAATCGTTCGCGTATCCAGTCGCCGCAGCTCTACCTTTAGATCGAGAGCTTTATCGGTCGAAGAAGGATTGTAAAAACCACCTACGTGCAAGTCGTTCGTCGCTCCCTTCAGGTTGGCTTCAACTCCAATCCGATTGTCATCCTGATTAGCAAAACGGGCCTCCAAAGTTCCCAAAGCCTTTTGCATCACGTCCAGACTGTCGATTTTTAAGTCGCCAGTAAAGCTGAGTTTCTTGTCCGTACCCAGGTAGTCTTTCACCACCACATCGCCATTCAGGGTACCTCCTACCAGTGTACTATCCTGATTGGCCAGTGTTGCCAGATCGGACAGAATCAGGTTTTTAAGCTGTACGTGCAAAGGGGCATTCGGACGCGGTTCGGTACTGTTGATCGCCAGTGATTGATTATTGGTTTCCAGCACGAAGTTTTCGGCCAGTACCCCTTCTTTACTGTAGCGGATATAGCCCGTCGTATCGGAAGTCCAGTATCGATAGTTGGTCAATAACGCCTGCCGATCCAGGTGCAATTCATACGCATTCTGTTGAATCGCTACCCGACCCGCAATTCCGAAACGATCGGCATTCACCGAATCTTTATTGATGACTTTGAAGCGTACCTGATTGTCAGCTGCCGAAGCGGAAATACTCGTGGGATACAAGTGCATAGACTGCGTCCGTACTTCCCCTACCTGCCCGTCCAGTACCAGTTGCCGCCCATTTCCACTCAGTTTCAGATTCGCTCCCGAGACTACCGTGGTATCGTATTCAATGGTACCGGCAGTTACGGAAACGTTAAGCGTCGAATCCGCCCGTTTGCTATCAAGGGTAGCCTCGATTTTCACGGGCTCCAGCCGGGACAAACCCGGTACAAACGCCAGTAATAGCGGATGTTGGCGTACCCGCATCCGCAGCGTAAAGTCCGTCGCTGATTTGGGAGCCTTAATGGTCGTATCAGGCAGAGTTACGTATTTATTCACTTCCGTCATGGCAGCAGCAGCCAGGTCGGCATACTGGAAGTTTCCGCCCAGGTCCAGATCGACAAAGGGCGTACGGGCCATGATGGTTTTGCTGGTACCCTCGGCATTGGCCGTCAGATACAGTGAATCAACGGGATAGTTCTGGCCTTTGAGTTGCAGGTTAAGATTTTCCGTTCGGAGCGTACCAATCAGTTTTTCGGGATTTGTCGAGGCAAAATCCATCTGCACATTGCCCTGTACCTGGAAAGGCTCCGCGTAGAGCTTCAGGGCATACAAATCCAGTTGCTGAACCGCCAGAGTACCCTTCACACTGGGATACTCTTCTTTCATATTGGCGTTGACATTCAGATTCAACCGGGCATTGGGATCGTTGATGCCACCCTGTACATCCAGCAGCCCCTGATTCAGACTTCCCTTAGCAGCAAACTGTCGATAGGTGTACCCATTATAGGTAGCTTCCGGAACGTTCAGATCGAACGAAGTGGCCATCGTTTTCGGATCAATTCCACGTCCATCTACTGTAGCAGTAGCCGTTATCGCTCCGTACTGTTTAGGTTGCCCCAGCCACTTGCCCAGATCGAGGCGATCCAGGGTAGCTTTTCCGGCGTATACCTGATTTTTACCCGTTACGAAGTTTTTCAGGGCTCCGTCAAAGGTCACGTTTCCGTAGGAAGTATTGAGGGCAATATCCAGATCAATATTGTTCAGACGGCCTTTCGCCTGGCCCGTTAGTTTCAGTTGGGAAGGAATACTGATGGAATCGGGCAGTGAGCCTTTGGGAGCCAGTTTTTTCACGTCCGCCGAACTAGTCGTTGCGTTTTCCAGCACAATATCCAGTCCCATTTTGGCGGGATCCGTCGGATACGAAACCCGTCCACGGGCTTTGATACGGGTAGCTGAGAGTACAGAAAACTCCACCCGGGGCAGGTTCAGATTCGCCAGTGTACCCTTCGCCTGAATGGTCGCATTGACTACCGCCCGCTCGTTTCCTTTCAGGGGCGGTGTGTTCGCCAGCGTAGGCATAATCGTCAGTACATCGGCAAACGAAACTTTGTTTTCCACCATATTCACGTCCACCAGTACCCGTTTGGCTTCGGCCGCCCGCGTTAGTTGTCCCAGCGAATCAAACTTGATGACGAGCCGATCTTTGAGTAAGGTACCCGGTGTCTGTAAAATGAAATTGGTCAGTCCAATTTGTTGCGGACTGTAAAAGACATCCGCCGCAAAGCGTTGCAGATTCAGGCCACTTTTTTCTTTGAAACTGCCACCCCGCAATTGAGCCTTGATCAGGTTGGGCTGATACACCAGGTTTTCACCGGCCAGCGTAAAGCCCTGAATATCCATGTGCCCATAATCCAGTCCCCGGGCCTGGCGTGGAGCGTTTTCGTTATCGAATTTGATATGATTGTTCGCAAAACGAACTCGCCCCAGCGAGGCTTTCCAGCCAGCGTTGGGGCCCTGCGGTTTTTCTTTATTATTGGGAGCGGGCGGAGCTTCCGGCTTGGGAGCTGATTTGCCTAGCGTAGCCGTGATTTCGGAATTCATCAGTTCCAGCGACCGAATCAGAGCCTGCTGTCCTTCTAAATACAATTGATCGCCAGCCAGATTCAACTGGCCTACTTTGCCTTTGGTACGGAACTGAGCCGTTTCGACGTTTACGTCCCAGTTGGTGCGACTGAGTTGCCAGTCACCCATGCGTAAATCCATCGTATCGCCGGGTACCGTAGCCGCGTCATTTACTTTATTGGGAATGTCGATGCCTGGGTACAGGCGGGCATACGCCGTTAGGCCGCTGGATTTAATCTCCGCTACGTGATACCGGGATTCGGCCGGATTTATTTCATCAAATTTTCCACGTAAGGTATCTACCACCAGCCGTACATCGGCTCCGGCGATGTCATCCACATAGCGAATACGTACGTCATTGAGTCCTACTTCCGAAAGGCTCAGTTGAAGGGGTGCCGAGGTAGTATCTGCTGGATCAGCGGGTTTGCCCGAAGCAAAAGCATTAATCAGGAAGTTGAAGTTGAAAGCCGTGTCGGGTAAAGTTCGGGTTACGTTTAGCCGGATTTTATCCAGTTCAATCGCGTTTAGAGCGATACGGCCCTGAATCAATCCCAGCATATCCAGATCTACCCGCATCCGCCCCCCACTGAGTAGTGTATCGCCTTTAGGGGTCTGGAAGTATACATCTTCGAGCTGAATCCAATCAGGAATCTGATAGCTGATCCGGCCAATGCCAAAGGGAGTCTTAAGTTTGGTAGCCAGATACCGATTGACTTGCCGGGTTACAAACGTTTGGCCCCAGTCCGTTAACCCCAATACCAGTAAGAAGGCTATGATCGTAATCAATAGCCCCCCAATGGACAACAGTGTAATTTTTAGTACTTTTTTTATCTTCATAGATACCTTTTACATCAACCGCGGCTTATAGCTACTTATATTACTCAAAAGGGATACTCCATTCCAGAAACAGGCAACAACTTGGGGAATACTTTCAAAGTTATTTTCAAAAAAACCTCAATGTGAGTATTATATTCCACAATTTTTCAAGGAAGAGTTATCAGTACCTAATTTCCTGAATCATCCATAAAAACCCTTTATACTCTTCGCTTAGCCTTTTACCTTTGTCTATGCGGTCGAGTTCTACCGGTTTATATCATTGCTCTCCTCACTTGTTTGTGTTGGCCTATGAAATTACTTGCTCACCTGAGCCGAATTGTGGTCGGGATCATTTTCATCTTCTCAGGTTTAATTAAGCTTAATGATCCCGTTGGTACCCAAATCAAGCTGGAAGAGTACTTTGAAGTTTTTGCTCAGGATTTTTCGTTCATGGCGGGATTCTGGGAAGCTCTGGTACCGTATGCCCTGTTCTTCTCCATCGTACTTTGTTCCCTGGAAATTCTCGCAGGGGTAGCCCTGCTGGTGCAGTGGAAGCTTCGGCGTACAGCCTGGTTTCTGGTGCTGCTGTGTACCTTCTTCGCCTTCCTTACCTTTTATTCAGCCTATTTCAATAAAGTGACTGACTGCGGCTGTTTTGGGGAAATGATCAAGTTGCAACCCTGGACTTCCTTCTGGAAAGACATTGTCTTACTGGTTTTACTGTTGGTTGTGTTGTGGCAACGTACGGTATTTCGGGATACCCATACCACGGGGATTATGCTGATTGCCGTTTTGTTCTGCATCGGGCTGGGTTGGTATGCCGTTCGCTATCTGCCTCCCTACGATGGACTGGCGTATGCCGTAGGCGAAAATATTCCCAACAACATGAAGAATCGCGAGCCTTTCCGTTTTAAGTATCGCATGGAAAAAGATGGCAAGGAAAGCGAGTTCGACGAGTATCCCAGTGATACGACCTACTTGTTTAAAGAAATGGTTGGCCCACTGAATCCGGATGCGGGCCCCCGCATTACCGATTACCGTTTGTGGAATGGCGATACGGACTACACGCAGGCTTCTTTTCAGGGAAATCACTTCTTTCTGATCATTCAGGATGTCAATAAAGCCCATCTTGGTACACTGGACGAAATTAAAACGTTACTGAAAAGTTTGGAAGGCACGAGCATTCAACCCGCCATTCTGACTTCTTCAACCGAGGAAGACTTTAATCGATTTCGCCATGAACATCAATTGGCCGTACCTTATTTTTTCGCTGATTTTAAAGTTCTCAAGACTATTGTACGGAGTAATCCCGGTTTGTGGCTGCTTTCAAAGGGCACCGTACGCGGTAAGTGGAGTTATGCGAGCGTTCCTTCCAAAGAAACCATTCTGGAAAAAGTAGCTCCCTAATGTTGCTCTTTTACCAGAGCGGGGAACAGCTGCTGCCGGGCAGGTTATCAGTAGCTACTGATTTTCACATTCATACGGCTTTCGCTCTGGACAATGGATCGTTCCTATTCATTACTCATTTCATCAGGAGCCAGCGAGTGAACTGATCAGGAGCCTGATGGCCCTTTCAATTATCGGGCTTTACTGAACCCACCCGTTACTAAATCCGATTATTTTTTAAATCCTCCTCCCTCCCTAAAAAACGTATATGAAGAACATTTTTCTACTCGGCATGCCTTCGTCCGGGAAAAGTACACTGGGGCGAACGCTGGCTCGTGAAATTGGCTATGAATTTGTGGACATGGATAAACGGATCGAAATCCGCGAATTGCTCACCATTGCCGAAATTTTTAATCTGAAGGGAGAAGCCTATTTCCGTACGGTAGAAAGTGACCTCTTGCGTAGCTTACCCCAGGATACCGGACTAGTCGTTTCGACGGGTGGCGGCGTACCTTGTTTCCACGACAATATGGCTTACATCAAAGAACAGGGGTTTAGCATCTTTCTGGACGTTCCACCGCGTGTTCTGGCCGACCGGATTTTACATACCCGGAAAAACGATCGTCCTCTACTAAGTGCTGAAAATCCGGAGGAATTGCTGGTAACGCTGGAAAAGAAAATTGACCATCGAAGAAGCTATTATGAACAGGCCGATGTAACCATTGCTGGCGAAACAGATGTCCAAAATCTGCTTGAAATTCTTCGTCATTTGCAAGTTATTTCCTAACCCAACGCATATGCAATCAAAAAGGACGCTGTTTGAGACAGCGTCCTTTTTGATTCAGACTTTCCTACTCAGAAGTACGTGCCAAGCGTTAAAATCGCATTCGTCGTCTGGTTCTTAATTTTAGCCGACGCATAATCGTTCGTATTCGCTAAAATGTAAGGAGAGTAAGCAGTCGTCTGCTGCCCGTGGGTAACAGCCGCATCAATGTAAAAGCGGTCAGTTTTGTACCCTACGCCCGCAGAATAAATGTAGCGACTACGATCTAAGGAATTGAACTGGGCAATCTGCTTGTAGGGGTCCTGGTAATAACTTACCCCCGCCCGCAGACTAACTTTATCGATCCGATATTCACCCCCGACTTTCAGGTTCACTACGTTGCGATACGTATTTCGAATCAGAGAGTTACTGTAGCCATCTCTTAAGTCCTGGGAAGCATTCTGATCATCCGAAGACAATTTCATGCCCGTGTAATTAATATATTCCGCATCCGCTGAAATGAAACCATTTTTACCGAAGAATAGACCAACACCCCCGGTTAGTTTGGTAGGCGTACGCAAACGATAACTGGACTCAAAAGGCAATACCGATAAGCTGGGGACGCCCGTAATGTAGTTGACGCCATTACTGGTATTTATACCGTATCCGTTTCTACGCAAAACATCCGGTAAATCGGAGCTATATTCAGGGAACGTACCAGCACTTACCTCAAAAGGACGAGCCAGACGGGTCTGTAAACCTTGTCCCGCCGATTCCGTAATGTTGAACCAGGTTGGGCTAGTCACCGAAACCCCAATTCGTAACAGGTCGTTAGGCCGATAAATTAACCCGCCGGATAAATTAAAGCCTCTGCCGTTCGTTGATAAATCATTCGTATACGAGAAACCACTGACGCCCCCTGCCTTGTCAAAATCCTCATTCATGGTTTTTGTATTGGTATAATTCATCCGGGCTAGCGAAAAGCCCACGCCAATGTACAGTTTGTTCATGTAATTGGCTCCATAGGCAAAATTCCAGCCACTGGTGTGTCCCGTACTGGTAGACACGAAATTCTGGTTGGCGGTCTTTCCTGCCTCTATGCCGCTGTAGGGATAACCAATCTGACTACCGGGCTGCGGATCGATCACCAGACCGTAGTAGTACATGGAGGTGGGAAAATCAAATACGGTCCCGTTGTTGTATAAATCATTTTTGAAATCTCCTACAACCACCCCCTGCTGCGATCCGGTTGCTTCCTGATTGGCGTATTCCGCAAAAAAGTCAGACATGGAGCTAAATTCGTTGCGAGCTCCAAAACGGACGGTATTCTTAAAGATATTCTGTCTGGAATAACTGATCCCAAAGGAACCACCCTGCCAGCCGCCCGAGCGAACCGGATTTCGGTTTTTACTCGAAAATACAACGCCGAGGTTGCCTAAAGCCAGTTGATTAGCACTGGCATTTTGCGTATTGTTAATGTATTGAGACGCGTTGTTACTCGTGCTAAACATGGGTGAAATGCTGAGTTCCGATCGCGTGTAAAACCCTAAACCAGCCGGGTTTCCACTAATGTTCGAGACATCTGCCCCAATTGCTGAGTGATTACCGCCCAAGGCCTGCATCCGGGCAGAGCCTTGTGGATTCGTTTGGGAAAACATTCGGGACAATGACTCGTAATTATTGTCCTGAGCATAGGCAGCTCCTGAAAGTAATACCAGAGTTGCTAAATAAGTAAGACGTTTCATGGTCAGCAGTAAGAGACTCGATCAAAGTACATGTAAGGCTAAGCCAAAAAGCAATGCCAGTAACGAAAGCGGTTAATTCCGCTCTTAAATAACGAAAACCCCGTCAAATCATGCCGATTGACGGGGTTTTTTAAGCGTTAAAGTTTGTTAAGCGAACTAGCGTGGTCCACGTGAACGAGCTCCACCACCACCGATACTACCGCCGCCACCACCGCCAGAAGAGGCAGGAGCTGAATAACTACGGCTCATGTTCGAGTTATTATTAAAAGAATTATTGCTGTTGTTATTCCAGTTGTTCGAACGCGAGTTGTTATCGCTATTCCAGCCCCGGGAATACGTATTGTTCTGACGATTTACCGTTCCGTTACCGCTACGGTATGAATTGCTGTTACCGGAGTTATAATCCGAATAACTGGCCGCTTCACGACGCGGACGTGAGTAATAACTGTTGTTGCCCGACGCAGCATTGTTGTAAGCACTGGTCCGACCGCCCCGTGAATCCGCTGAGCTTCCTACGATAGGACTCCGGTTAAAATTGCTATTGTAGGCAGACTGTGAACGGCCATAGTTCGTGTTTCGTGGACGAGCATAAGACGAACCTGAATTGTCGCCCGTACCGGGTTTCACAACTACTCCACCACCTCCGTAATAGCCGCCACCGTAGTAACCACCATAGTAGGGATAACCACCCAAACCACCAAAGTACGAAGGATAATATCCCCAGGAATTGTAGTAGTAAGGATTATAGGCCATACCCCCGTAGAAGGGATCATTCCAACCCCACATGCCTCCGTAACCAAAGTTACTCCAGGGACGATAGAAGCTGCTGCCGATGCCTAAACCAATGGACAGACCAGGGCCAAAACCACCCAGCCCATTGAAACCACCGTACATCGGGAAGCCCCAGTTGTTCCAGCTGTTCCAGGAATTCCATCCATTAGGATTCCAGTTGCCGTAGCCTGAGTTATAGGCGTAGTTGTTATACGCATTACCATTTACCAGGTTGTCATACGTCGAACCCAGGTAACGCCGGTTGTTATATTTATCAGCCAGCGATTGGTTGTAATATTCGTTCTCCGCGAGGTTTTCCCCTTTGGTCTGCTCTTCAATTACGTCGTTCTGCTTGTTACTGTAGGCAATTGCCCGGACATCCGAAGAAGAAGAATAGAGGTCATCATACACGTAGGAACGTTGCGTAGCTTTGGGGCTACACCCCCAAACACCTGCCAATACAGCGACAGCCAGGTATTTAGAAACATTCCTCATTTTCATAATCGTAGACGTTTTCAAGTTGAATTTGCCCTTGTGTGTGACAGTATTCAGTGTGACTGTTACAAACTTAAGGCTAAAATGTATCTTTGCAATCCTCTAAAAAGACTTTAACTTTTATTAACGACAATTTTAACATTTGACGCTACGTGTTAAAGAATCGAGGAAATTAGTAATTGAAAATCAATTAACTATCTCTTCTTAGTTAACACGGAGCACTTAAAAAAAATTCCATGAGCAAAGGCATTACCTCCCGCACTGACGACTACTCCGAGTGGTACCTTGATCTGGTGAAACGAGCCGATCTGGCCGAAAACTCAGCAGTACGGGGCTGTATGGTCATCAAGCCCTATGGGTACTCCATTTGGGAAAAAATGCAACGGGCTCTCGACGATAAGTTCAAGGAAACCGGGCACGTCAACGCATACTTCCCGTTGTTCATTCCCAAGTCGTACCTGTCAAAAGAAGCGAGCCACGTTGAGGGCTTCGCCAAAGAGTGTGCGGTTGTTACCCACTATCGTCTCAAAAACGCCCCGGATGGTTCGGGTGTAACCGTTGATCCTGAGGCAAAACTGGAGGAAGAACTCATCGTTCGGCCTACGTCAGAAACGGTCATCTGGAGCACGTATAAAAACTGGGTACAGTCCTACCGCGACCTGCCTTTACTCATCAACCAGTGGGCCAACGTGGTTCGGTGGGAGATGCGTACGCGGCTTTTCCTGCGTACGGCGGAATTCCTCTGGCAGGAAGGCCACACCGCCCACGCTACCTCGGAAGAAGCGGTAGCCGAAGCGGAACAAATGCTGGAAGTGTACGCCAAGTTCGCCGAAGAGTGGCTCGCTCTGCCGGTCATTCGCGGCGTAAAAACGCCCAACGAACGCTTTGCCGGAGCCGTAGAAACGTACTGTATCGAAGCCATGATGCAGGATGGAAAAGCACTACAAGCGGGTACTTCCCACTTTCTGGGGCAGAACTTCGCGAAAGCTTTCGACGTACAATTCCTGGGTAAAGATAATAAACTCGACTACGTGTGGGGAACGAGCTGGGGCGTCTCTACGCGTCTGATGGGAGCTTTGATTATGGCTCACTCGGATGATCAGGGTTTGGTACTACCTCCCAAACTGGCTCCGATTCAGGTCGTGATCGTTCCCATTTTCCGGAATGATGAACAATTGAATGCCATCTACGACCGGTTGGAACCCATCATCAAAGATCTGAAGTCCAGAGGAATTTCGGTAAAATTCGACGATTCTACCAACGAAAAACCCGGCTGGAAATTCGCCGAGTACGAACTTCGCGGCGTACCCGTACGGATGGCCATTGGAGCCCGTGATCTGGAAAACGGTACGACGGAACTGGCCCGTCGGGATACGAAAGAAAAACAGATCGTATCGATTGAAGGTGTAGCCGATACCATTCAGGCCTTGCTGGAAGAAATTCAGACCAACATCTATCAGAAAGCCCTGAAATTCCGGGAAGAAAACACGTTCAAAGTGGATACCTGGGAGGAGTTTCAGGAGAAAATTGAAACAGGTGGTTTCCTGCTGGCTCACTGGGATGAAACCTCCGAAACGGAAGAGCAAATCAAGGAAGCTACCAAGGCCACCATTCGTTGCATTCCCCTGGATGCTGCCGAAGAAGAAGGTGCCTGCGTATTCTCCGGTAAGCCTTCCAAACGCCGCGTGATTTTTGCCCGGGCGTACTAATTAATTTGATTATTCCCAGGAGAAGTAGTACACTTCTCCTGGTTTTCTTGCCTGTTTTTTACAAAATAGTTTACTTTCCTAGAGTATCAAGCGAGTCGCTAGCCCTCTTATGTTCATAAAGGACGTCTGTCGATGACTCAAGTTCCTTTCTCTAAACTTCATTCAAAATAACCTTTGCATGATTAAGCAACTGGCTGGTACCCTCCTCTTTGCCTTTACCTTCTTTCCTGCTCTAAGTCAGTCAAATCTCAAACTTTGGTACCAACAACCTGCCGAAGTCTGGACGGAAGCCCTTCCTGTAGGCAATGGTCGACTGGGTGCGATGGTTTTTGGACGCCCCGCTCAGGAACTCATCCAGCTTAATGAAAGTACACTTTGGTCGGGAGGCCCCGTCAAACCAAACGAAAACCCTAACGCCTATACGTACTTGCCCCAGGTGCGGGAAGCTCTGGCGGCTGAGGAGTATCCCAAAGCAGTACAACTGCTGAAGAAAATGCAGGGCCGTTATACCCAAACGTATTTGCCGCTGGGCGATCTGCTCATTCAACAGGATTTAAAGGGACAACAACCGTCCAGCTATACGCGTGATCTGGACCTGAACAAGGCTCTGGCTACCACGCGTTTTACGGTAAATGGCACCGAGTATACCCGGGAAGTGTTCAGCTCCGCTCCCGATCAGGTGATTGTCATTCGCCTGAAAGCCAGCAAGTCCGGTCAACTGAACTTTGACGTGAAAGGCAGCAGCAAGCTACGATTTGAGAAGCAGACGCAGGGTACGAATGAGCTCATTGTGAAAGGCAAAGCCCCGGCTCACGTCGATCCGAATTACTATAACGCTCCCGGTCGAAATCCCATCATCTACGACGATCCGGCGGGCTGCAATGGCATGCGGTACCAGTTTCGGATCAAAGCTCTGCCCGTGCAGGGACAGGTACAGACGGATACGGCAGGCATTCACGTACGTAATGCGTCGGAAGTGGTCTTGCTGGTATCAGCAGCCACCAGTTTTAACGGCTTTGACAAATGCCCCGACAAAGAGGGCAAAGACGAAGCCAAACTGGCCGCTCAGTACCTTAATCAAGCTGCAACTCAGCCGTACAATCGTTTATTGAGCAAGCATACAGCTGATTATCAGAAGTATTTCAATCGATTCTCCTTTACGCTAACGGATTCTACGCGTACCAACCCCAACCTGGCTTTACCTTCCGATCAGCGATTGGAGCAATACGGCAAGGGTACGTACGATCCAGGGGTGGAAACGCTGTACTTCCATTACGGTCGCTATCTGCTCATTTCGAGTTCGCGACCCGGTGGTACGCCAGCCAATTTACAAGGCATCTGGAATCAGCATATGCGGGCCCCGTGGAGCTCGAACTTCACGATCAACATTAATACGCAGATGAATTACTGGCCTGCTGAAGTGACCAATCTTTCGGAACTGCACCAGCCGCTGTTTGAACTCATTAAAGATTTATCCAAAACGGGTAAGCAAACGGCTCAGACCTATTATAAACTTCCGGGCTGGGTGGCTCACCATAATACGGACATCTGGGCGTTGTCCAACGCCGTGGGCGATATGGGCGATGGCGATCCGATGTGGGCCAACTGGAATGAAGCGGCAGGCTGGCTTTCGCAGCACTTGTGGGAACATTACCGCTTTACGGGTGATCGCCAGTTCCTGAAAGAAACGGCTTATCCGCTCATGAAAGGAGCCGCTACTTTTTTGCTGGGCTATCTGGTCGAAGATAAGGATGGTTATCTGATTACCTCGCCGTCCACTTCCCCCGAAAACTCATTTCTGGATTCCAAAGGCAAACCAGCCTACGTGACGGTTGGCTCCACGATGGATATGTCGATCATCTGGGATTTGTTTACCAATCTGATCGAAGCTTCGCAAACCCTCGGTACGGATACTGAATTTCGTAACCTGCTGATTGAAAAAAAGAAAAAGCTCTTACCGCTGCACATCGGACATAAGGGGAATCTTCAGGAATGGTATAAGGACTGGGAGGACCAGGACCCGCACCACCGGCATGTTTCGCACTTATTTGGCCTCCATCCTGGACGGCAGATTGCCCCACTAAGCACGCCTGAGTTTGCTCAGGCCGCCCGCCGTAGCCTCGAGTTACGCGGCGATGAAGGTACGGGCTGGAGTAAAGCCTGGAAAATCAACTTCTGGGCTCGTCTGCTCGACGGAAACCACGCCTATTCGCTGGTTCGGCAGTTACTTCATTACACGAGAGAAAACGGAACGGCGTACCAACGCGGCGGTGGTACGTACCCCAACTTTTTCGATGCTCACCCACCCTTTCAAATCGACGGTAATTTCGGTGGCACGGCAGGCATGACCGAAATGCTGGTTCAAAGCCATCTGGGCGACATTCATCTCCTGGCCGCTTTGCCCGACGCCTGGAAAGCCGGGCAGGTGCAGGGTTTGCGGGCTCGTGGAGGTTTTGAGTTAGCTATGCAGTGGAAAAAAGGGAAGTTAACGACGGCTACGATCAAATCGCTGAATGGGGAACCCTGCAAGATTCGTTCAGCCCAGCCTTTGGCTGTCAAAGGACTACGTACGCAGGCCGAACAGTCAGGCTCGTATTACCTACTCTCGTTCCCTACGCAGGCGGGCAAGACCTACGAACTCGTCTCGAAGTAGTTCTACGGTAAACCATTTTTAAAAAGGTACGGAAGCAGCGTTCCGTACCTTTTTTGTTTCATTTACTCCCATAAGACTGGCGATTGAAATTATTAGAAGTTAATGAGAATCTTTTCTTCAGGAACCACCGGATTTAGTTTTGTCGTTAGTCATTGTTGGTGAGGCACTATGCTGGCATTGATTTATAAGAAGTCAACAGGTTCAAAACCCTAGAACTTTAAACCGATTCCCTTTTCAAGTGATCCCTCATTTGAATCTTTAACTATATGACCATTCCTGTATTAGACCATACGGTTCGGAAACTAGCCGAACTCTTTTTCCCCGAAACCCCAACGCTTGCTTCTTCCAATCATTCTGCCTCCACCTACGAACCCGAAACGCTAGAAGTTTTCGTAGGAGACCTGATTGAACAGGCCTTTAGTGTGAACCTGGCTATGGTGAAACACGAAAAAGCCGAAAACGAATTCTGGGACTGGAAAGAAAACAGTGAACATCCCTTTGTTTTTTTTGACCAGGCTTCCGAGGGTATTCGTCCCATCATTGCGGGCCGGGATCTGAAAAAAGGAAAACCCTATCACTACGCCATTACGGACCATGGTCCTGAGCTCATCAGCGGCGAAGGCCTGACGCCCGCGACGAACGACAACGGAAAAGTGTTGTTTTTAACCGCATTTCCGATTCAGCCTCTGGCCAGTGATGATTCCAGCACGAACGAAAAGCACATGACGCCCTGGCAGCGTACGATGCAATTGTTCAGAAACGAGCGGCGGGACATTTATTACCTCTACCTCTACGCCATCGTTTCCGGCTTGATTGCCCTGAGCCTACCCCTGGGTAGCCAGGCCATTGTAGGATTGATCCAGGGGGGGCTGGTCTTTTCTTCCGTGTATCTGCTGGCGGCTCTGGTGATTGTCGGTACCCTCATTACCGGAATTTTACAGATTGTTCAGGTATCCATCGTGGAAGTTTTACAACAGCGGATTTTCGCAAAAGCGGCCTTTGAATTTGTCTACCGGATTCCGAGAATTAAAGTGGAAGCACTTAACCGGTACTACGCTCCGGAGCTGATGAACCGCTTCTTTGATATTCTTACCGTACAAAAGGCATTACCCAAAATCCTCATTGATATTACAGGAGCCGTCATTCAGATTGCCTTTGGTTTGCTGCTGCTCTTTGCGTATCACCCGCTGTTCATCGTTTTCGGGTTGCTAACTATTTTTCTCATCTTTCTGGTGTTTCGTTTTAATGCCAGTAAAGGTCTGGAGACCAGCCTCTATGAGTCCAAGTACAAGTACAAGGTAGCCCAGTGGCTGGAAGATATTGCCCGTACCTTGTTCAGCTTCAAGGTGATTGGGAATACGAACCTTCCCGTACAGAAAATGGACGAGCTGGTGAGCCGTTACCTGCTCTACCGGCAGAAGCACTTCAAAATTCTGTTGCGGATTTTTTACTACATGGTAGCCTTCAAAACGCTGGTCATCGCGGCCCTGCTGATTCTGGGTATTTTCCTGGTGGTGGATCGCCAGATTACGCTCGGTCAGTTTGTTGCTTCGGATATCATTATCGTGTTGATTGTTAGCTCCGTAGAAAAACTCATCACGAGCATTGATACTATCTTTGACCTGGTAACGGCCACCGAAAAGATGGGGAACGTTACTGATCTGCCACTCGAACGAGACGGAGGCTTACGCATGCCGATCAACAAACAGGATCTGGCCCTGGAAGTACATAACCTTACGTTTCGCTACCCGGACGCGAAACGTGCGGTTCTGCAAAACCTGACTTTCTCCATCAAACAGGGAGAACGCGTGGCCATCACGGGCTCGAACGGAGGTGGTAAAAATACACTACTAACGTTGCTGAGTGGTTTAATGACGGAGTACGACGGCAGTATTTCGGTCAATGGCTTTTCGCTGCGGGACATTCACCTGAATGATTTCCGGAATGCGGTGGCGAAAAACGTAGCACCCAATGAAATTTTTGACGGAACCATTTTTGAGAACATCACGATGGGCCGTACGAATATTTCGCTGGATGATATTCGCTGGACGCTTGAAAACCTCGGTCTGACCGATAAAATTGGTCAGCTTCCCGATGGTATTAATACCCCAATGCTGGCCGAGGGTCAACGATTTTCGGAGAGCTTTAAAGCGAAAGTTACAGCCGCCCGCTGTATTGTAGAACGCCCTAAACTGTTGATGTTTACGGACTTTTATGGCTTAATGGACCGGGAAGAGAAGCTGAAACTCATCAGGTTTGTATGCGATAAAGCTCATCCCTGGACGTTTATCACCATTTCGCACGATCCGGAAGTACTCGCAGCCTGCGATCGGGTGCTGATTCTGGAAAATGGAAAAATTGTCAGTGACGGACCGTATTAGTCATTTGTTTCCAGCTTCTGGAAACGTTTATCTCAACTCAAACCATGCTTAACATATCTCCCAAACGAGTGGAACCGGATATTTCAGAAAACGAAATTCAGTCCCTCAAAACGCTTTCTACCCATCGGACGGGCCGGAAGCTGGCCCGCTGGATTGTGGGTATTCTGTCCGTCCTGTTCATTGTATTGTTCATGCCCTGGCAGCAGAATATCAATGGAACGGGTACAGTCACGGCCCTAACGCCTCAGGATCGTCCGCAAACGGTACAAAACATCATTGCCGGCCGGATCGAAAAATGGCACGTCCGCGAGGGTCAGGCCGTACAAAAGGGCGACACCATTCTAACGCTGTCTGAAATTAAGGATGAGTACTTTGATCCGAACCTGCCCCTTCGCCTGACGGAACAGGTCGATGCCAAGGAAACGGCCGTAGATGGGTACGAAAATAAAATTGAGGCCGTAGAAAATCAGCTGGCTGCTTTACGTAATGCCCTGCGACTCAGTCTGGAAAAAGCCCGTAACAAAGTGCTACAGGCACAGGCTAAGGTTCAGTCGGATAGCGTTGATCTGGCTAATGAGCGTATTCAGTTTCGAATTGCTGAGGTACGTTTTGAGCGTTTCCAGCAAGGATACCAACAGGGTTTGTTTTCGAAAACGGATCTCGAAGGTCGGGAACTTACGTTCCAGGCTGCTCAGGCAAAAGTGGTTTCTGCTCAAAACAAACTCAATATTTCCCGGCAGGATTTAATCAACTCCAGAATCGAACTCAGCTCGATTGATGCCGACTACCAGAAAGAAATCGCGAAATCGTTATCGGATCGTAGTTCGGCCGTTTCGTCACTCGGCGATGGCCAGAAAGAACTTTCCGAGCTACGCAATAAAGTAGCGAACGTCAATGTTCGACGCAATCAGTACGTATTGCGGGCTCCGCAGTCGGGCGTTGTGGTAAAAGCCCTGAAAGCCGGGGTGGGTGAAACCATTAAAGAAGGAGAACCCATCTGTACCCTACAACCGCAGAATCCGCAGATGGCAGTCGAGTTGTACATCAAAGCGATGGACGTTCCGCTGATTCAGAAAGGTCGCGAAGTACGGATTCAGTTTGATGGCTGGCCCGCCCTGCAGTTTTCGGGTTGGCCTTCCGTCAGTGTCGGTACGTTCGGCGGTCGCGTAGCCGTCATTGATCAGGTGAACTCGACGAGTGGCGAATACCGGATTCTGGTTACGGAAAAAGTGGAAGAACGACGTGATCACCCCTGGCCCGCTCAATTGCGACTGGGTTCGGGCGTGTACGGTTGGGTCATGCTCGACAGCGTACCGGTATGGTATGAAATCTGGCGACAACTGAACGGCTTCCCACCTAGCTTAAAAGAGGAGCCCAAAGGCGATTTCGCCGGAAAGGGGGCAAAAAAATGAGTTTTCTGATGACTCGCTGGTCGGGGGGACGTGTACCCAGGGTCGCATCGCCCAGACACAGCGTTTTTACCCTGATTTTCTTCCTGTTCACCGCCGTTGCAGCTCCGCTATGGGCTCAGGATTCGGTACGCATTTTTAGTTTCAGTGATTATGCGGATCTGATTTTAAGATACCACCCCATTGTAAGGCAGGCGGATTTGATTCCAGCCGACGCCCGCACGGAATTGCTACAGGCCCGTGGTATGTTCGATCCGAAACTAGCCTCGGATTTCAGTCGAAAAGAGTACAAGGATAAAGAATATTATAACCACTGGGAAAACTCGCTGAAGATACCTACCTGGACGGGTATTGACCTGAAAGCAGGTTACGACCGGAATACGGGGCCGTATATCAATCCACAGTACTACACGCCCGATGCGGGACTGGTATATGCGGGGTTGAGCGTACCCCTGGCTCAGGGTTTGCTGATCGATGCCCGTCGCTCGACCTTACGGCAGGCCAAGCTCCTCCAGAACATTGCCGAAGCGGATCGTCAGAAGCTGATAAACAAAACCATGTACGATGCGGCCAAAACCTACTGGGACTGGTACTTTGCTTATCAGCAGTTTCGATTTACGGCGGATGGTCTCAACCTGGCCGATATTCGATATCGGGCAGTGAAGCAACGCGTGGAAATTGGTGACCTGGCTGCTATTGATTCCGTGCAGGCTAAAATCACGGTACAAGAACGTCTGGCTTCCTATCAGGCCGCGTTGCTGGAATTCCAGAATACCCGACTGGGCATTTCCAATAATCTCTGGAACGAGAACAACGAACCCGTAGAATTGCCCGAAAACGCGATTCCGGGGGGTGTAACCATTCCCGAACCTACTCAGGAGCAGCTCGACGAGTTACTGGCTCGGGCGAACCGACAACATCCGGATCTGATCAAGCTGGATTTCAAACTCCAGCAATTGGACATTGAGCGACGATTCCGGCAAAATCAGCTTTTACCGACGGTTAATGTCAATTATAATTTCATCCGGGAACCCGTAGCGGTCGGCAAATCCTATGAGGCGGGCTGGTGGCTTACCAATAATTACAAAGTTGGTGCTGAGGTAAGTTTCCCGCTATTTCTACGGAAAGAACGGGGCAAACTTCAGCAGGTTCGCATCAAGCAGGCCGACATGCGATTTGATCAGCAGCAAACCCGCCGCCTGATTACGATCACCGTGCGACAGGTATTCAATGAAGCCCGGGCCTTGCAGCAACAGGCCGAAACGCAAGGTCAGGCAACGGCCAATCAACTCCTGCTGGTACGGGCTGAACAGCAAAAGTTTGATATTGGCGAGAGTACTCTTTTCCTGGTCAATACGCAGGAGAGTAAGCTGATTGATATGCAAATCAAGACGGAATCGCTACGGGCGAAATACGCCAAAGCCTGGGCTAATAGTCTATACGCTGCCGGTGGAAATCCGCAGCAATAAGGCCGTTTTCAATTAAGATTACCTTAAATTTTCTTTTTTTTGAAACTAATTGGCCTGATTATTAGCTATTAACATAAGTAAGCTAAACAAGCAATGGTTTTAGTGTGTACTTTTATCCTAGCAATTTTTTTTAACTAAAAACGACCATCGCTATGTTTGGAATGGGAGGACCCGAAATCGCCCTTATCGTTGGGGCTTTTGTTCTGCTTTTCGGAGCCAAGAAAATTCCCGAGCTCGCACGGGGGCTGGGTAAAGGTATCCGTGAATTCAAGGATGCATCTAAAGAAATTCGGGAAAATATCGAAAATTCGTCAAAAGAATAATTTCGTAAGTACCCTATAAAAAGCTTACTTCTTTGATGAAGTAAGCTTTTTTTGTTGCCCTCCTCCGCTGCTTTTTCGGATTTGCAATTCTGAGAGATGGCTGTTAGGGATTTATAATTCCTAGTGAATTATGAAATCACAA
>NZ_NMPS01000029.1:0-238 GCF_002261125.1 Siphonobacter sp. BAB-5385
CAGGTTCTTACCTAGCTTGGAGGCTATGAACGTGGTCTTAGCAGGGCTTACAGCGGCGGCGGCAATCTTACCCTCCGAGACGCTACCATCCACCAGGCTTGAACGAATCCGAAACCATCCCGTACCGTTCGAAATGACCTGGTCACCAGCCTCGTAGTTTTCTGGCAGACCTGTAATCGACTGCGTGCCAGCCTGAGAGACCAGGTAGTAGGAACCATTTGAGGTAGGCGTAGTGGTT
>NZ_NMPS01000030.1:0-238 GCF_002261125.1 Siphonobacter sp. BAB-5385
CAGGTTCTTACCTAGCTTGGAGGCTATGAACGTCGTTTTGGCGGGGCTGACAGCGGCGGCAGCAATTTTACCCTCCGAGACGCTACCATCCACCAGGCTCGAACGAATCCGAAACCATCCCGTGCCATTGCTGATGACCTGGTCACCCGCCTCGTAGTTCTCTGTCAGACCCGTAATCGACTGCGTGCCCGCCTGAGAGACCAGATAGTAGGAACCATTTGAGGTAGGCGTAGTGGTT